>JBKJVO010000127.1:0-3982 GCA_046717305.1 Candidatus Limnocylindrales bacterium | reverse complement strand
CGCGAGCACCACCCGGACGTCGCCGGCGCGGATGCGGTCGCCGCGCGCGCCGCGACCCGGCGGATGGCAGAGATCAACCGCGCCTACGAGCAGCTCCGGGTCGGGGCGCCCGGCGCGGCAGGCGGAGACGCGACGGACAGATCGTCGACGCGCCGACCGTCGTGGCCACCGCGCGCCCGGCCGACTCCGCCGGTCACGGGGCGGCTGGACACGACGGACACGTTCCGGCCTCGGAACGCGACCACGGGCCGTGCGTCCACCCTCCCCGGCCAGCCGCCGCTGAAGGAGGAACGCTTCGACCGCGAGCCGCCGCGTGCCTCGCAGCCGAATGGACCGCTGGATCGAGCCCGGGACCCGAGCTTCCGCCCGGCGCCGATGCCGTCGGTCGCGGCGGCATCGGTCACGCCGATCGAGTTCGGAAAATTCCACGGCCACACGCTCGGGGAGGTGGCGGCCTTCGAGCCGAGCTACATCGACTGGCTCGCACGGACCATCTCGCACGATCCGGAGCTCGTCGGTGCGGCGCGGGCGCTCCAGGCGGAGCTCGACCGACGAGGCGTCGTCCGGCGGCCGAGGCCTGCCCCCACCCGCTGACAGCCAGGACCAGCGGACCGCCAGGAACCAGCTGACCGCCAGGACCCGCCCGATGACCGCCCGGACATGGACGATCGCCCCTCGCACGAAGCGGGAGGCGATCGGTGGTGGCGCTGGAGCGATGAGTCCCGCCGGACGCGACCCGGCTCGAGGCCGATGGCTCATGGTTACTCGGTTCGTGACCGGCGAACGGGATCCCCATTGCCGACCGTCCTCGGCTCCGGCGTCTGTTCGCTGGCCCGTGACCGACGCCCCGAGTGCCCCCGGTTCGCCGCGTCTGGCGTGCCTGAAACCTACGCCGGCGCCCGAAGGGGCGGCAATGGCCCCCTCGTCCGGGGCGCAGAGCGGCGAAGGTCGATGGCGTCCGTGCACCACGGCCCGGACCTCTGTACCGGTGCGCGAAGGCGCCTCCCGCGATCTCGCGGTAGGCTCCCCATGTGACCCCGTCCGCGCCGATCCGGTCCGCGCGCGTACGCCATCGAGGGCCTGCGTCGACCACCCGTTCGGCCGCGATCGCCCTCGGGCTTGCCCTCACGATGGGCGGCTGTGGCGGCGGCACCACCGCGACGTTCGACACGACGGGGCCCTGCGTCGTTGACGACCGCGCCGCCGGGGCGTATCCGGACCTCGAGGTGCGCCTGCCCACGATGCTCGAGGGTACCTCGCCGACCGCCGTCGATTCCGGCCGCAGCTGCACCGAAGCCGCCCTGGGGGCACTCGTCTCCCATGACCTCGACGAGGTGACGTTCGCCGGCGCGACCTGGGACCTCGGAGGCGGGCGTGGCGTCTCCAGCGTCGTCTTCGCCGTTCCGGGCATGACCCTGCCGGCCGCATGGATCGCCGAGTTCTACGAGATCGGCGCCCGGACCGCAAAGCGGACCGAGAACATCGAGTCGAGCCGGCCGTCATTCGACGGTGCGGGGGAGACGTGGCGCCTGGATACGCTCAACAACCTGTCGCTCCAGTCGGTCGTCACGTGGCAGGACGGGGAGGACGTCCGGGCTGTGCTCGTGGCAACGCCGGTCTCGCCCGGAGCGTCCCGCGATGCGCATGACGACCTGGTCGAGGCAGCCGTCCGGGCCTCCGTGGGGGGGCCGCCGGCGGGCGGCTGACCCCGTGCTAGAGTCGACGCCGAGATGAGCCGACCGCCGGAATCCTGGGCGTCGCGCCGGCAGCGCTGGCGCGTCGAGCGCCTCGATCCAGCCCTGTCCCGAGCGCCGGAGCGACGCGACCCGTTCGTGACGTTGGGCGATATCCCGCTCGATCGCGTGCACGGTCCGTGGTCGCTGGAGACCGCATCGGACACTGGCCCCGCCGGCGCCGGGGGTCCCACCGCCGTGGATCACCTCGGCGACACGCTCACCGCTGGTCGGTGGGACGACTTTGACCCGGCTCGCGATCTGGGCCTGCCGGGCGAGCCGCCCTTCACCCGTGGGATCCATCCCTCCGGCTACCGGTCGCGCCTCTGGACGATGAGGATGTTCGCGGGCTTCGGCGCCGCCGAGGACACGAACGCTCGCTTCCGCCAGCTCCTCTCGGCAGGCCAGACGGGCCTGTCGATCGCATACGACATGCCGACGCTGTACGGCTATGACACGGACGATCCCGAGGCGGAGGGCGAGTTCGGGACGTGCGGTGTCGCGGTCAGCTCGCTCGCCGACATGGAGGTCCTGCTGTCCGGCCTCCCGCTCGACCGCGTCTCCACGTCGATGACGATCAACTCCCCGGCCGCGCCGATCTGGGCGATGTACATCGTCGCCGCAGAAAAGGCGGGGGTACCCCGGGCCGCACTCGAGGGGACGACCCAGAACGACATCCTCAAGGAGTTCGTCGCGCAGAAGGAGTTCCTCTTCCCGCCCGAGCCGTCGCTCCGCCTGGTCACGGACACGATCGAGTTCGGGACGCGTGAGTTGCCGAAGTGGAACACGGTCTCGATCTCCGGCTACCACATCCGCGAGGCCGGTTCGACCGCCGTCCAGGAACTCGCGTTCACGATCGCGGACGGGATGGCGTACGTCGAGGCCGCGCTCGCCCGAGGGCTGCGCGTGGACGACTTCGCGCCGCGCCTGTCCTTCTTCTTCAACTCCCACAGCGACTTCTTCGAGGAGATCGCGAAGTTCCGCGCGTCGCGACGGATCTGGTGGAAGCTCATGACCGAGCGCTATCGCGCCGAGAACGAGCGCTCCACCTGGATGCGCTTCCACACCCAGACCGCGGGTGTCTCGCTCACCCCGCAGCAGCCCCTCAACAACCTGACCCGCGTCGCGATCCAGGCCCTAGCCGCGGTCCTCGGCGGCACGCAATCCCTCCACACGGACGCGTGGGACGAGGCCCTCGCCGTCCCGACCGCCGCGGCCGCGCTTCTCGCCCTTCGCCAGCAGCAGGTCATCGCGGACGAGACGGGCGTGGCGTCCGTGGTCGACCCGCTCGGCGGCTCGTGGTTCGTGGAGTCGCTCACGAACGAGGTCGAGCGTGAGGTTTGGCGCTATCTCGACGAGATCGACCGGCGCGGCGGGATGGTCGCCGCGATCCGCGAGGGCTATCCGCAGCGGGAGATCGCCGACGCGGCGTACCGGTTCCAGCGCGAATTCGACGCCGGGGAGCGCCGGATCGTCGGGGTCAACGCGTACGTGGATGAGGCGGAGGTGACAACCGTTCCGGTGCTGGCCGTGCCGCTCGGCTCGCTCGAGCGACACATGGAGCGCCTCGGCCGCACGCGCCGCGAGCGTGACGCCGTCGGCGTGGACGCCGCGCTTCGCGGGTTGCGCGACGCCGCGTCACGACCCGAATCCAGCGCGACGAACCTGATGCCGCACTTCATCCACTGCGCTCAGGCCTACGCGACGCTCGGCGAGCAATGTGCGGTCCTGCGCGAGGTCTTCGGGGAGTATCGCGAGCCGGTCTCGGTCTAGGCCGGGCGACCACGTCCGCCGTGGCCGGCGGGTACCATTCGGCGCATGTACCTCAACGCGATGGAGTTCCTCGAGGAGGAGCGCGAGGCCTGGCGTCCGTTCGAGGCGCTCAGGGCGGTCCCGGACGACCGGATGGACGTGCCCGTCGAGGCCGCGCATGGCTGGTCGGCGCGAGACCTGATCGGGCACCTGGTGGCGTGGCAGGAGTGGGCGCTCAAGGTCGCGACGGATCTGGCGATCGGTGAGACGAGCCCGGCGTTGGCCCGAATGAACACGCTGTGGGCGGAGCGGGGCGACGCGTTGAACGACGATATCCGGGACGAGTGGCGCGCGCGCCCGATCGAGGAGGTCCGGCGGCGGCTGGCAGCCGTCCCGGGCGAGCTCCGCGGGTACCTCACGGTGGTTCCCGAGGCGCGCTGGGTCAAGCACTCGACGCACCTCCAGACGTTCGTCGACGAGACGATCGACCACTACGC
>JBKJVO010000126.1:0-6221 GCA_046717305.1 Candidatus Limnocylindrales bacterium | reverse complement strand
CCCGGGGCCGGGCACTACGTCAAGATGATCCACAACGGCATCGAGTACGGCTTGATGCAGGCCTACGCCGAAGGCTTCGAGATCCTCCACGCGTCGGAGTACGACATCGATCTCGCGAAGGTCGCCGACCTCTGGATGCACGGCTCCGTCGTCCGGTCGTGGCTGCTGGAACTGCTCGGGCGCGCGTACGCCGGCCAGGGCCAGGACCTCGAGCACCTCAAGGGCTGGGTCGCGGACTCCGGCGAGGGCCGCTGGACCGTCCAGGAGGCGATCGACCGCGACGTCCCGGCGCCGGTCATCACGATCGCCCTGCAGACCCGCTTCCGCTCCCGTCAGGACGATTCGTACGGCGCCAAGGTTCTCGCCGCGCTCCGCAACGAGTTTGGCGGCCACGCGGTGAAGACGTCCTGAGCGCCCGATGACGAGGATCGCGACCGCTCAAGGCGCCACGCCGCGGACGATGCGCGAGCTCCGGATGGAGCGGACGGGCAAGCGCCGCCACGCGGCCCGGGTGGACGGCAATCCCCTCCGCGAGGGCCTCCGACTCGAGCGCGTCCCGGACCCGCACGTCATGGTCCTGTTCGGGGCGACCGGCGACCTGTCTCATCGGAAGGTCTTTCCAGCGCTCGCGCAGCTGTGGCGGACGAACCTCCTGCCGCACGACTGGATGCTCGTCGCGATGGGACGGCGGCCGTACGACGACGAGACGTTCCGGGCCGAGATCGGCAAGTCCCTCGAGAAGTTCGGCCGCGTCCAGCTGGACGCGGAGGTGGCGCGCGACTTCCTGGCCCGGATCGTCTACCACCAGGGCGACTTCGCGGACGACGCTGCATTCGACAGCCTGGCGGCGCGCCTCGATGAGATGGACACGGAGCACGGGACCAGCGGCCACCGGCTGTTCTACCTCGCGACGCAGCCGTCGGCCTTCCCGCTGATCGTCGGCCAGCTCGGACGTACCGGGCTGGACCACGAGATCCACGGCGGGGGCTGGCGACGGATCGTCATCGAGAAGCCATTCGGCCGGGACCACGATTCCGCGAAGCGGCTCAACCGCGAGGTCGGCAAGGTGTTCCGGGAGTCGCAGGTCTACCGGATCGATCACTACCTCGGCAAGGAGACCGTCCGGAACCTGATGGTCTTTCGGTTCGGCAACGGCATCTTCGAGCCGCTCTGGAACCGACGCCACGTCGATCACGTGCAGATCACGATGGCCGAGTCGATCGGGGTCGAGGAACGCGGCTCGTTCTACGAGGAGACGGGGGCCGCCCGGGACGTCGTCCAGAACCACCTCCTCCAGCTGCTGACGCTCGTGGCGATGGAGCCGCCGGCCACGTTCGAGGCGGACGCGCTGCGCGACGAGAAGGTGAAGGTCCTCCGGGCGATCCCCGAACCGACGCGCGCGGATGTCGCCCAGAACGTGGTCCGCGGGCAGTACGGGCCGGGCTGGGTCGCCGCCCAGCAGGTCAAGGGCTACCGCGAGGAGCCCGAGGTGGACCCGCTATCGGAGACGGAAACGTTCCTCGCCGCCCGCTTCCAGGTGGACGATTGGCGCTGGTCCGGCGTCCCGTTTTACCTCCGCACCGGCAAGCGGCTGCCAAAGCGCGCGACCGAGATCGCGATCCAGTTCAAGGACGTCCCCCATCGCCTGTTCCGCGACTCCGCGGTCGACCCCGAACCGAACCTCCTCGCGATCCGGATCCAGCCGGACGAGGGCATCCTCCTGCGCTTCGGATCCAAGGTCCCGGGCCTCGGCCTGGACATCCGCACCGTGACGATGGACTTCACCTACGGCTCGGCGTTCTCCGTTGATTCACCGGACGCCTACGAGACGCTGCTCCTCGACGCGATGCTCGGCGACGCCTCGCTGTTCACCCGCGCGGACGAGGTCGAGGCCGCCTGGGCGATCGCGACACCGATCGTCGACTCGTGGCTGGACGCGCCGGCGCCGGACGTTCCGAACTACGCGGCGGGAACCTGGGGGCCCGAGTCGGCCGAGGCGCTCATCGAACGCGACGGACGCCGCTGGCGGCGGATCTGACGATGGACGCTCCGGGCGGCGTCACCCTGTCGGGGCCGGCGGCGATCGGCCAGCCTGTCCTGCGCTGGTCGTCGCGGACCAATACGATCGCCGGGATCGAAGTCGAGCTGGCCCGAATCTGGGCCGCGACCCCGCTGACGACGACCGGGGCTGGTGGCGAACCGGAGCGGCACATCGCCGCCCGCACAAGCGTGATGAACCTCGTGGTCATCGCTCGGCGGCCCGAGATCGGTGAGCACGCGTCGGCGGTGATCCGGATGCTCGCGGGACGCCACCCGTCCCGGACGCTCATCGTCTCCAGTGCCGATCCCGATGGGCCGTCCTGGCTCGATGCGCACATCCAGGCGCATTGCATCCTGCCTCGAGCCGACGCGGCGGAGACCTGCGCCGAGTTCATCGACCTCGTCGCCGGCGGGGAGAGCGGCCGCCACCTCGCTGCGATCGTGGCGCCGCTGCTCATCCACGATCTGCCGGTCACGCTGTGGTGGCCGGGCGATCCGCCGCTGGCGTCGCGCCAGGCGATCGACCTCCTTGAGATGTCGGACCGCCTGGTCGTGGACGGATCGGCGTGGTCCGGCGACGGCCTGGACCGGCTCGGCGCCCTCGCCGGGATCGTCGCCCGTCGCAATCTCGGCGACGGCCACGTCGCGGTCTCCGACTTCGCGATGCTCCGCCAGTCCCGCTGGCGGGAGGCGATCGCGTCGTCATTCGACCGGCCCGAGCTTCGTCCCTTCCTCAACTCCATCGGGTCCATCTCGGTCCGATACGCCGCCCACCCCGGCGCCGGCACCGGCGGGACGAACGTGATCAAGCCGCTCTACCACGTCGCCTGGCTGGCCTCGCGGCTGGCGATGACGATCACGGATCCGCTCCACGCCGCAGACGACGATCCCTCCGGGCTGGGGGCGCCGCTGCACGGCGGTCTTCGGGCGGGGCGGCGGCGCGTCCCAATGGAACTGGTGCCGGTCCTGTCGCCGATGCCGCCGGGCACGACGCTGGCCGTCGAGCTGGAAGCGCACCGAGGCCACCGAACGCTGAGCGTCGCGATCACGGCGGAGGCTGAGGCGGTGATCGTCCGAGGGGATCTGGACGGGCGGCCGCTGCCCGAGCGCCGATTCATGGCGCCCCGCCGATCGGAGGTGGAGCTGCTCGCGGAGACGATCGAGTCCGTGGGGCGGGATCCCGTCGCGACGGCGGCGCTCGTCACGGCCGCCCAGCTCGTGGGGCGAGCGTGACCGGCACATCCAGGGCCGAGCGTGCCGACCTCGGCGAGCCCGAGATCGTCGTCCTGGCGGATTCGGCAGCCGCGTCGGCGGCGGCGGCGGAGCGGATCGCGCGGGCGCTCTCCGGGGCGGCCGCGGCACGCGGCGTCGCCCATTGGGTCACGACGGGGGGCTCCACGCCGGGCGCCATCTACCGCCACCTCGCCGCCGCCCCGCTCCGGGACACCGTTCCGTGGGACCGCGTCCACCTCTGGTGGGGCGACGACCGATGGGTCCCCGCTGACGACGTCCTGTCCAACGCGCTCGTCTGCTGGGACGTCCTGGTTCGCGACGTCCCGATACCCGCGGCGCAGGTCCACGTCATGCCGATCGGCGAGGCGATCGGCCGGGGCCTCCCCCCGTGGTGGGCCGCGGAGCGATACGCGGCGGAGCTTCGTGCCGTGAACGTCCCGCTGGATGGCGCCGGCTTTCCGATCCTCGACATCGTCCTCGTGGGGATCGGATCCGACGGGCACGTCTTCTCGATCTTCCCGGGCTCCGCGACCTGGGATCACGCAGCCTGGGTGCAGGCCGTCCCGGCGCCGACCCACATCGCCCCGCGCGTCGAGCGGCTCACCCTCCATCCGCTCGTGATGGACGCGGCGCGGTTGCTGGTCGCCGTGGTCCACGGGCCGTCCAAGGCCAAGATCCTCGGCCGGATCTTCGGGCCGCGGGGCGATGCGCGGGAGCTGCCGGGCCTGCTCGCCAGGCGTCCGGGCGCGCTCTGGATTCTCGACGAGGCAGCCGCGGCGGCAGTCGCCCCTGACCTCCGTGCGGCACGCGTCGAGTGAGTGAGTTGGAGCGGCTCGTGCGGTCGGCGGACGGCACGCCGATTGCGGCCTTCGAGTCGGGGGCGGCGGAGCCGGGCACCAGGCCACTGATCCTGGTCCACGGCACGACGGCCGACCACCTGACCTTCCGGGTCGTCGGGCCAATGCTCGGCCGGCGTCGTCGCCTGTTCGCGATCGACCGACGAGGGCGCGGGGCATCCGGCGACGGCCCGGCCTACGACATCGAGCGTGAATTCGAGGACCTCGCCGCCGTCGCAGATGCCGTCTCGGCCGGCGCGGGCGCGGGTGCGCCGGTGGATGTCGTGGGCCACTCGTTCGGCGGCCGATGTGCGCTCGGGGCGTCGCTCCTGACACCGTCGATCCGGCGGGTCGTCAGCTATGAGGGCGCCCCAGCGCCCGAGGACCAGTCCTACCAACCGGCGGGTCTGGCGGGTCGGCTCCGGGCGCATCTCGAGCGCGGCGACCGCGAGGCGGTCCTCGAGACGTTCATGCGCGAGGTCGTCGGGATGGACGACGCGGGGCTGGCCCGATTCCGGGCCGATCCCGTCTGGCCGCTCCGCGTGGCCGCCAGCCCGACCATCCTCCGTGAGCTCGAGGCCGAGCGATCGGCTGCCGCATCACTGAGAGCCCTCGGCAGGGTAGGCGCCCCGGTCCTCCAGATCCTCGGAACGGCGAGCGTGCCCGCGTTCCACGCCGCGACCGCCGCGCTGAACTCACGTCTCGCGCACGGCTCCATCGTGCGGATCGAGGGTGCCGCGCATGCCGCGCACCACACCCACGCAGAGGCGTTGGTCGCGGCGGCGGAGGCGTTCCTGGACGCTCCGTAGGTCCGCGCCGAGGTCTCGGCGCACCGTATCCTGCCCGGGGAGGGTGGCATGTCCGCAGGCGCAGTCGACATTGAAGAGCTCCAGCGACACGTCCGCGGGACGGTCATCCCGCCGGGTGACGCCCGGTACGACGAGCTGCGGCAGACGTTCAACGCGATGATCGATCGGCGGCCAGAGGTCATCGTCCGGCCGACGGGTGTCGCCGATGTCGCTGCCGCCGTCCGGTGGGCCGCGGACCACGATCTGCCGATCTCCGTCCGCGCGGGCGGGCACAGCGTGGCGGGCCACGGAGTTGGCGACGGGTCCCTCATGCTCGACCTCGGGGACATGCGCTCGGTGACCGTGGACCCGGCCCCACGGCTGGCCGAGGTCGGCGGGGGTGCCGTGCTCGAGGACCTCGACCGGGCGACCACGGCCCACGGGCTGGCCGCGCCATCCGGCACGTTCTCGACGACCGGTGTCGGGGGGCTCACGTTGAGCGGCGGCATCGGCTACCTGCTCGGAACCTGCGGGTTCGCCTGCGATGCCCTCGTCGGCGCGGAACTCGTGACGGCGGACGGCACGATCCACCAGGTGGACGACGAGACGGATCCCGAGCTCCTGTGGGCCCTGCGCGGCGGCGGCGGGAACTTCGGCGTCGTGACGAACTTCCGGTTTGCGCTGACGCCGCTCGCGTCGGTGTTCGGTGGTCGGATCACGTTCGACGGCCGCGCTGCTCCGGAGATCCTCCGCCTGCTGTTCGAGCTCCGCGACTCCGCTCCCGACGAGCTCACCGTCCAGGCCGTCCTCGGCAGGAACGAGGCACTGGGCGGTCTCGTGATCTCGGTCCTGGCGGCATGGACTGGCAGCCCGGCGGCGGCGGAGGCGGTGTTCCAACCCTTCAGGCGGCGGCCCGATGTCGTCGTGGACGCGCTCGGCCCCATCTCCTATCTCGAGCTGCAGGCGCTGGGCGCCCGGATGGGGTCCGCCTACCGGCACTACTGGAAGGGGCACTTCGTCCGGGTGCTGTCGCCGGGCCTGGAGGACGCGATCCTCGCAGCTCATGCGGCCGGCACGTCGATGGGCGGGATCCTGGTCGAGACGATCCACGGGATGGCGCATCGGATCCCCGAGGAGCACGCCGCCTTCGGTGCGCGCGCGGCTCTGGCGAACGTCTCCGCGCTCGCCATCTGGGAGGACCCGGCCGACGACGACCGGCACGTCGCCTGGTCGCGTGAGAGCACGGAACGGTTCGAGCCGTTCTCGCTCCTGGGTGGTGGCTATCTGAACTAAGCGCCGGCCGACGAGACGGCGAGCCGGATCG
>JBKJVO010000125.1:0-14893 GCA_046717305.1 Candidatus Limnocylindrales bacterium | reverse complement strand
GCCGTCGGTGCTGCGCTCCTCGCCCAGCCATGGCTGCTCGTCGCGCTCGCGATCTACGCGCTCAACCTCGTCCTCGCGTTCTTCATCCAGCGCCCGAACCTGCGGTCCCTGCTCGGAATCCGCGCCGGCACGGACGACCGGATCTGGGCGGCACGGGCGCGCCGGCAGCGGTACGTTTCGTACGCGATGGCCGGGATGATCGGGACGATCGGGTTCCTCATGAGCACGAAGCCGCACCTGTGGTGAGCCGATGAGCGGGGATCGAGTCGCCGACTGCCTCTTCTGCCGGATCGTCGCGGGCGAGCTCCCATCCACGAAGGTCCACGAGGACGACGCCGTCCTGGCCATCCATGACATCGCGCCGCGCGCGCCGACGCACATCCTGCTGATGCCGACGGACCACATCGCGTCTGCCGCGGACCTGACCGCGGAGCACGGCGAGCTGCTCGGGCGGATGTTCGGCACGGCCGCCGACATCGCGCGGGCCCAGGGCATCGCGGACGCCGGATACCGCGTCGTGACGAACGTCGGGGCGTGGGGCGGCCAGACCGTGGACCACCTCCACTTCCACCTGATGGGCGGCAGGCCCTTCGAGTGGCCGCCGGGATGAGCGATCCCTGGCCGCCGATCCCGCCGCAACCGCCTGACTCGGCGGCAGACACGTCCCCAGTCGGGTCGCACGCTGATCCCGCCTCACAGGACGACGCGCCGCCGTCATCGAACCGACGCGCGCTGGTCATTGCGGGGCTCGCCGTCCTGGGATTCATGGTCATCGCCGTGCTCGTGGGCGGCGGCGCGAGACCGGCCGGCTCCGCCACGTTCCCGCCCGCCGGCGCCACGACCGGACCCGCGGGAGGCGCGGTCGCCGCCACGCGCGGCGACGTCGCCCGGGCGCTGTCCGCCCAGGGCCTGCAGTCGGAGGAATCGACGCGGCCCTACCGCCCGGCCGAGGCCCCCGCGTTTGCCACGGCTCCCCGCATCCTCCTGCGGGCGATCCTCCCGGACGATCCCGACCACGGCCTGATCGTCATCTACGAGTTCTCCAGCCCCGGGGCGGCGACTGCCGCCGCCGAGGAGCAGGCCGCCTACATCGCGACCGGCGTGGGCCGCGTCCAGTTCCCGCCCGACTCGCGCTACGTGATCCGAGTCGTCGGCTCGACCGCCGTCTTCTTCGCCTGGTCGCCGGCGAACGCCGCGGACCCACGGACGCCGTCCATCGGCACGGCGCTGGAAACGGTCGGGCTCGGGATCCCGGTGCCGAACTAGCCGGACCGCTCGCTGACCGGCAGCGGCGACTCGACCGTCGCCCATGCACGGACGCGATCGCGCTTCACCTTGAGCGTGTGGGTTCGCGGGAAGTCCTGCTCGGGCCACAGGCGCCAGGCGGCGATCCGCTGGTTCGGGCCGAGCGTCGAGTTCGCCGCCTTGACGGCGGCATCGATGCGCACGCGGACATCGGCCGGGTCCTCGGTCAGGCCGCCGGCGTTCGAGCCCGCCGTGTCGCCCCCCTGCGGCAACCCATGGGTTCCGGGGGCGAGGAGGACGGCCTCGATGCGGCCGGGATTTGTCTCGAGGACCACGGAATCTCGGATCCCGGCGATCCGGAGGGCGTTCTCGATGTCCTCCGGATACACGTTGAAGCCGTTCGGCAGGACGATGATGTCCTTGATCCGTCCGGACAGGATCAGCCGGCCGCCGTCGTCGAGACGGCCGATGTCGCCGGTCCGGTACCAGCCATCGGGCGTGAACGCCTCGGCCGTCTTCTCGGGCAGGTTCCAGTACCCGTGGAAGAGCGTGGGACCCTTGAACTGGATCTCGCCGTCCTCGGCGAGGCGCAGCTCCACGCCTTCGGGGGGCCGGCCGACCGCGCCCGGGAGGTGGTCGTCGAGCGTCGTACACGTGCCGGTCCCGGTCTCCGTGGACCCGTATCCCTGGAGGACCGTGACGCCCAGGTCCTCCCACGCCCCCTGGAGCGCCGGCGGGAGGAACGCCCCGGACGACAGGAACAGGCTGAAGTGCCCGCCGAGCTGGGCATGGACGCTGCCGAACAGGAGCCGCCGGATCCATGCCGGGAGTCGCCGTGCGACGGCTCGGAGGCGGTTGAAGGAGGCTGCCCGGCCTCGCTTCTCGACCTCGCGCTCGATGGCGCTCCAGAACAGGTCGAGGACCTGGGGCACCACGATCAGCGAAGTCACCCGGTGCTCGCGCAGGGCATCGAAGATCACGCGCGGGTTGCGGCTCCGGACGTACAGGATGTCTGCGCCGACCGACAGCGCGTAGAACAGCCCGACCGCCTGCTCGAGGAGGTGGGAGAGCGGCAGGAGCGAGACCATCCGGTGCTCCATCCGGGGCACGATCCTGTGGAAGGTCTTGATCGACGCGGTCACGTTGTCGTGACCGAGCATCACGCCCTTCGGCGTGCCGGTGGTGCCGGAGGTGAAGACGAGCTCCCAGATGTCGCCCGGGGCGGGGCGATCCCACGCCGCCTGCTGCGCCTCCCAGTCGTCCGGGAAGGTCGCGTCCGGATCCGCGGCCAGGGCCTCCACGCCGGTCGTGGCGAAGTGCTCCAGGTGGGCGTCGCGCGGGTCCGGAGCGTCGCGACCGGTGCCGAGGACCAGGTGCCGGGCGTCTGACGCCTTCACGATCCCCTCGACCGCATCCATCGACATCCGGAGGTCCAGTGGCACCAGCACGAGCCGGGCGCGCATCGCTCCGAAGTACGCGGCGGCGAGCTCCGGCATGGACGGCGACCAGGTCAGGACGCGATCGCCCGGCTCCAGGCCGAGAGCCCGGAAGCGCCACGCCGCGATCCGGCTCCGACGCTCCAGCTCAAGGTAGGTCCAGCGCTGGAGCGTGCCGTCGTCCCGCCGAATACCCAGGGCCGGGCGGTCGCCAAACCGGGCAACGGCGTCATCGAGCAGGTCCAGCAGCGTGTTCATCGGTCGTGCGTCCTCCATGTCGAATCCTACGACGCGGGAGAAGCGGCGCTGTCACGATCCGTGTACGAGCGCGTCGTGTCGTCACACCCGGCCGCGCGTAGAGTTCGGCGCATCTTCAGGAGGAGGAACGCGGATGAATTCGGAATCATTCGACGGGCAACCCCAGGAACCGGTCGCGCCCCCAGGCCATGACCCGTCCCGGCTCGACGCGTGGTTCGTCCGGAACCTCGATCAGTTCACCCCCGAGGCACTCACGGCCGCAGCCGCCGGCGCGGGCTACACGGCGGAGCGGATCGCCAAGGCGCTGGCCCGCGCCGAGGCGAACCGGGACGCAGGTCCGGTTGCGAGCCGCGCGAGGCGAATCGTGCTCGCCTCGTACGGCCTCGTCTACCTGATCCTGCTGGCCGGACTCCTCGGCTACCCGCATGGCTACGGACTTGGCCAGATCGGCGCCATAGTCCTGACGGTCGTGCTCGGTCTTGCGCTCGCGCTTGCGCTGTGGTGGCTCCGTCGACCCTCCCGGACCGCCACGATCGGGACCCTCCTCGCGGTTCCGATCATCCTGCTGCTGGTCCTCGGCGGGGCGTGCGTGTACACGACGGGATCTCCCGTCCAGCTGATCCGGCAGCTCCTCGGCTATCCCCCCTCGTTCTGACACCGCGGGCCCGAGGCATCGAGGCGAGGTATGTACCCGACGCTCCTCCAGGCCGGGCCGCTGACGATCGGGACGCACGACGCGTTCTCGCTGCTGGCGCTCGTGGTCGGGCTCGGGATCTACTACGCTCAGCTCCGCCGGCGCGGGATGCTCGACGAACGGATCGTCCTGATCTCGATGGCCGTGGTCCTCGGCGGGGTGATCGGGGCACGGACGATCACGGCCTGGGAGAACACGGACGAGATCCGCGAGGCACTTGCCGCCGGGGCCCCGATCAGCTGGGTGATCCTCCACGGCAACAAGAGCATCCTCGGCGGCCTCGCCGGCGGCTTCCTCGCCGGCGTCCTCGCGAAGCGCGCGCTCGGCTACACACGCTCCACGGGAGACAGCTAGGTGCTCGCGATCGCGATCGCGACGGTGATCGGGCGCGTCGGGTGTTTCCTGTCCGAGCTGCCGCTCGGGACGCCGACGGGCCTGCCGTGGGGCATGACCGTGAGCCCGGAGGCCGCCACCGCGTTTCCGCGCTGCCCGGGCTGCGACCTTCCAATGCACCCGTCGATGCTGTACGAGATCGGCTTCAACGTCATCGCCGCGGTCCTGATCGTCCGATTCGGCCGGCGTGTGCCCGTGCAGGGCGACCTCTTGAAGCTCTACCTGCTGTCTGCCTTCACGTTCCGCTTCCTCGTGGAGTTCGTGCGTGGCAACGAGGTCCAGCTCCTTGGCCTGACCGGACCCCAGATCGTGCTCATCCCGCTCATCGCCTGGCTCGGCGTCCACTTCTGGCGTCGGTACCGAATGAACGCCTGGCGTGTGCCGGCCCCGCCGCGCCCCGTCCCCGTGGAGGTATCGCCGTGACCGACCAGGAAGGCCCCGGCGCCTCCCTGACAGGAATCTGCTTCGGCTACAGCGCGTCCTTCGGCCGCTACTCCTCCTGCTAGGAAGGCTTCCCAATGCTCGACCTGCGTCCCTACACGCCGCTCCGGATGGTGCTGACCGTCTGCGGCCAATGCTTCACCGACGACCCGGACCGTGAGATCGACTACGAGACGGACATCCTCCAGGGCAACCTCGTGGCGATGGACGGCCGCGTCTACCTGCGGCGGACGTGCCGGCGCGGGCACGGGACGCTGACGAGCCTGTACGAGGAGGACCACCGCCTCTGGGAGTACCTCCAGCAGTGGCGGACGCCGACGCGGGAGATCATCCCGGACACCGTCGGCAACGACAGGCCGATCCCGATGGGCTATCGCGACGGCCTGGGCGACCTCCAGACCCAGCACTCCTGCGTCCTCCTCATCGACATCACCGAGAACTGCAACCTGGAGTGCCCCACCTGTTTCGCGGCAGCGGCACCGGGGATCGGAAAGTTCGCCCGCCTGCCGCACATTGTCCGCTCGCTCGAGGCCGCGATCGAACGGGAGGGCGGACGCGTGGACGTGCTGATGCTCTCGGGCGGCGAGCCCACGGTTCACCCGGAGATCCTCGAGATCATCCAGGCCGCCACCGAGCGGAACGTCGTCCGCGTGGTCCTCAACACGAACGGGATCCGGATCGCGAAGGATGACCGGTTCGCGGACGCCCTCGGGAAGCTCCGCGGCCGCCTTGAGGTCTACCTCCAGTTCGACGGTTTCGAGCTTGACTCCCACCTGTACCACCGTGGCGAGGACCTGCGGGCCGTGAAGGCTGAGGCCATCGCGCGGCTCGCTGACCGGCACGTGTTTACGACGCTCGCGGTCGCCGTGGCGGAGGGCGTGAACGATCGTGAGGTCGGGGCGATCGCCGAGTACGCACTGGCCACCGATTTCATCGCCGGGGTCGCGTTTCAGCCCGTGTTCGGCTCCGGCCGCGCGAACGAGATCGATCGAATGCGCCGCGCGACCACGACCGGGACGCTGCTCGCCCTCGGGCGACAGACCGGGGATCGCGTGGGGCCGGAGGACTTTATCGCTCTGCCGTGCTCGCACCCGGACTGTTCGTCGTTGACCTACTTCGTGAAGGGTGACGGCGGGGAGTGGCGGTCGCTGCCGCGGATGCTCGGGGTGGAGCGGCTGAAGGGCTACCTAGGCCTCGTCTCCAACCGGATCGCGCCGGACGACGCGATGTGGACCGCGCTCACCGGGATGATGTCGGAGACGACGCTCGTCTCGCGGCCGGAGATGGTGGACCACCTCCTCCGCATCTGCGAGGCCTGCGATCTCGGCGTCAGCGGCTTCGTGAAGACGCTCGGAAAATGGGTGTTCGACAAGCAGGGTGCGGTCGAGGATATCGCGAAGCGAGTCAAGCGAATCTCGATCAAGACGTTCATGGACGCCTGGACGCTCAACGTGGAGCGGCTCCAGCAGTGCTGCGTCCACGTGGGATCAACGAACGGAGAGGAGAACCCCGTGCGCGTGCCGTTCTGCGCCCGGCAGCTGTTCGGTGGGCTGCGGCGTCACACGTCTGCCGGCATGGTGCCGGCGCGCGAGCTGATCAGCCTGGACAACGTCCGGCCGCGCGTCGCGGCCCGCCCGTCGTGAGCGCCCTGGTGGGGCCGGCTCGGGCCGCGGGGCCTGGCGGGCCGGCAGGGTCTGTCGGCCCGCAGTCGTACGTGCGGCCGCCGCGAACGCGCCCGGAGAAGTACGAGAACCTCGCCTTCACGTTCTGCCGGATGGGGACCGTCGGCCTCATCGCGTGGGCGCTTTCCCCGGCGGTGTTCGTGCTGGTGGTCTCGGTGATCGCGATCATCCTCTACGCGCGCTCGATCACGCTCGGGGTGTCGTGGAGCAAATGCTTCCTGCGCCGCCCGACGCTGATCGTGGGGGTGTGGGGCGTGATCGCCGTCGTGGACGCGTACTGGCTGTTCGTGCTGGGCGGTCGCTGGCCGGCCTGACGCCGAGCCTGGACCCGGCGCGAGCCCGGCCCGAGCGGCCACGGAGCCTCAGGCCGGGTTCGGGTTTCCGGTCAGCGCGAGGATGCTCCAGCCGGCGTCGACCTCGATGACCTGACCCGTCACCGCACCGCTCCCATCGGACGCGAGCCACGTCACGGCCGCGGCAACGTCCGCGCTCGTGAGCCCGCGGCGCAGCGGCGCGAGCGCGTTGCCCTGCCGGTACAGGGCCCGGAAGCCCGGCACGCCCATCGCGGCCACGGTCCGGACGGCGCCGGCGCTCACCGCATTGACGCGGATGCCTTGCGGGCCCAGATCGGCAGCGAGGTACCGAACGGAGGCCTCGAGCGCGGCCTTCGCGACGCCCATCACGTTGTAGTTCGGGATCACCCGCCGGGAGCCGATGGCCGTCAGGGTCACGATCGATGCGCGTGGCCGCATCAATGGTTCGGCGGCGCGGGCCAGGGCGACGAGTGAATAGGCACTGACGTCGAGCGCGGCCTGGAACGAGGGCCGGCTCGTGTCCGTGAAGCGGCCGGCGAGCGCATCGGCCGGAGCATTCGCGAGCGCATGGACGAGGACGTCGATGTGGCCGTCGAAGGCCTCCCGCGCCTGATCCATGACCGCGGTGATCGCGCCATCGTCGCGGACGTCGCACGCCATCGCGAGCGGGGAATCGATTGCCTTGACGAGGGGCGCCACCCGTCGAGCGGTCTCCGGGCGCCGGTAGACGATCCCGACTCGAGCGCCCTCCGCCTGGAGTTGCTCCGCGACGGCCCATGCGATCGAGTGCCGCGTCGCCACGCCGAAGACCAGTGCGTTCCGGCCGTCGAGGGTTCCCACCGGGGGGCAGAGTAGCGGAGGCGCCTCGGGTTCGCGGCAGGGGCGCGGCAGCTACGAGACCGGAGTGCCTTTGGGCGGCGAGGCAGCCATCCCGATACCGATCCCAAGGATCAGGAATCCCACCCCGACACCCACCCACGAAAAGAGCGTCGGCTGGCTGCACAGCGCGTCGAGCGTGCACCGAATGGCCGCCGGTCCGAGCAGGACCAGCATCCCCGCCCCGAACCCGAAGAACCCGCCGGACCCGGCGGCCAGCTTCGAGGGTCCTCGCAACGCCAGCCACCACAGGACCGCCGCCGGGAGGAGCGTGAACGGGCCGGCGACCACGAACGCGCCCCCGCTCACGGACCCCGCCGCGAATCCCTGGAGCCATCGTCGGCGCATCGGTCGAAGCGTACTCCCGCGTCGATGGCGCCGATCGGTCCGTCGCGCTCGCCGGCCGCGGCCCCCCGGCCCGCCTGTCCGAGGTGATCGCCGGATAAGCCCACGCCGCCATCATCTCGACATGGATGCGCTGCGCGTCGGGCGATCCCTGCGCGCGCTCAGGATCCGGCGCGGCTGGCGCCAGTCCGATGCTGCGACCGAGGGCCGGATCTCGCGTTCACAGTACGGGCGGATCGAGCGCGGCGCCCTGCGCGGCCTTCCGCTCGCTGATCTTGAAGCCGCCTGTGCGGTACTCGGCGCCGACCTCGACGTTCGCGTCCGGTGGCACGGCGAAGGCCTGGACCGACTGCTCGTCGCCGCGCACGCAGACCTCGTCAACCTGGTGATTCGGCTCCTTGCCGAGTCTGGCTGGGAGTCGGCCGTCGAGGGGTCGTTCAATCACGACGGGGACCGTGGTGCCGTGGACGTGCTGGGTTGGCACCCAGAGCGCCACGCGCTGCTTGTGATCGAGGTCAAGTCCGTGATTCCGGACGCTCAGGCGACGATCTCGTCGCACGATCGGAAAACGCGCCTCGCGGACGTCATCGGCCGGCCACGCAGCTGGGAGCGAATTGGCTCGAATCTGGGAGCGAATTGGCTCGAATCTGGGCGCGCGCGACGAGTTTCGGGGTTCGGACGCTTTCGAGTGCTCAAGGGGTGAGCATTCGGGAACTTCCAGACAAGGGCCGGCCCGCATCGGCACTCTTCGGCGTTTGACCCCTCGCGCGGCCTGTGCGACACTCCGGCGGCTCTGGCGGGCGGCGCGTCACGCATTGGACGCGCGACCCCCTGGCTCGCACCGGCTCGTTGGGTTCCGACGCCGGGTTCGCGGAGACGAGACGAACAGCCCGAGGAGGTGTATCCGGAGTTGGCAGAAGTCCGAGTAGGCGAGAACGAGACGTTCGAGAGCGCCCTGCGACGCTTCAACAAAAAGATCCAGCAGTCCGGGATCCTCGCCGAGGCTCGCCGTCGCGAGCACTACGAGAAGCCCAGCGTGAAGCGCAAGCGCAAGGAAGCCAAGCGCAAGAAGAACGCCCGAACGCCACAGGGCTGATCGGCCGGACGGCCGGTAACCGTCCGAGAGTGAGCGCCGGCTCGTATGCATAAACGGGCATACGAGCCCTGGGACGCTGACCGAACCGACGACCCCGCGACCCGTCCGCCACCGACGCCCGAAGGCGTTCCCGCCCGAGGTGCCATCACCGGTGACGCTCCGAGATCGGCTCCGCGCCGAGGTGACCGCAGCGATGCGGTCCGGTGACGCGCTGCGCCGCGACACGCTCCGCCTGGCCGAGAACGCGATCTACAACGCTGAGAAACGCGATCGGCGCGCATACGCCGAGGACGAGATCGCCGTGATCCTGTCCAGGGAAGTCAAGACGCGCCGCGAGAGCATCGAGGCCTTCGAGAAGGGTGATCGGCCAGACCTCGCCTCGAAGGAGCACGCGGAGATTGCGATCCTTGCCGAGTTCCTGCCCCAGGCGCTCACCGAAGGGGAGCTTGCCGCGCTCGTCGAGCAGGCGATCGCGGAGACCGATGCCGCCTCTCCCCGCGACATGGGCAAGGTGATGGGCTGGCTCGCTCCGCGGACCCGCGGACGGGCCGATGGGCGCGTCCTGAGTGGGCTCGTCGCCAGCGAGCTCGCCCGCGCCGACCTCGCGGCCCACGACACACCCGGCCACGGGGCCCCGAAGGGCTGACGTGCTCGCCAATCGGGCAGCCGACGCCGTCCGCCTGACGAGGCGCCAGGCGGGCCGGCTCGCCTTCGCCGCAGCCGCGCTCGTGGTCGCGATGACCGCGATCCTCGGGGTGGCCTTCGCGCCGCAGCGCGTGGACATCCAGGTCGGCGACCTCGTGCCGGCCGACATCGTCGCGCCGAAGGCCCTGACCTATGAGAACCGGATCCTCACCGCGGAGGCGCGCCGTGTGGCCGCCGATGGGGTGCCGCCGCAGTACGACTTCACGACCGAGCGCGCGATCACGATCGCCTCGGCCCAGGCGGACGCCTTCGAGTCCGCCGTTCGCCTCCTGGACACGGCGTTTGATCCCGCGACAGGCGAGATCCAGCGCGGCCTGATCGTGGAACGCGTGTCCGGCGAACTGTCCGCCCCGTCGGCGGACACGCTCCGCGCCCTCGAGCTCGCCCGCTGGCTTCCGATCCGGACCGAGGCGGTTCGCGTCCTCGACAGCACGGAGCGGTCGGAGCTCCGCGACACGGAGGTCGCGGTCGCCCGATCCCGTCTGGACGAGCAGATGGCCGGCGGCCTGTCCGAGGCCGAGCGGATGCTCGCCGCCGAGCTCATCGTCCCGTTCGTCGTGGCGAACAGCTCCTTCAGCACGGAGCTCACCCAGCAGGAGCGCGACCGGCAGGCCGCGGCGGTCGGGCCAGTCGAGGAGCAGATCCTCAAGGGAGAGGTCATCGTCCGGGGCGGCACACAGCTGACCGAGGTGGGCGCGGCCCGGATCGCGGCGTTCGGGCTGGACGACACCGCACCCGATCTCGGCAGCCTCGCCGGCTGGTTCGTCCTGAGCGCGCTCCTCGTGGGGCTGCTCCTCGGCTGGATCTGGCGGTTCCGGCGCGGGTTCTGGCACCGGAATAACGTCCTCGTCCTGATCAGCGTGCTGCTCCTGTTCGCGACGTTCGCCCTGCAGCTCATCGCCGGGCGGACCACGCTGCCGTTCGTGATGCCGCTAGCCGCGATCCCGATTCTCCTCGCCGTCCTCCTCGACGCGGAGGTCGCAATCGTCGTGGCGGCAATCCTCGCCGTCGTCGCCGGCACGGTGAACGGGCCGTCAGTGGAGATCGGGACCTACGTCTTCCTCGGCGGCCTCGCGGGCGTTGTCGCGATCCGCCGCGGCGACCGACTCCAGACGTTCCTGCAGGCCGGCGTCGTCGTCTTCGTCGTGCAGGCGCTCGTCGTCTCCGCGTTCTCGCTCCTCAGCGGGCGAGACCTGACCGGAATCATCCAGCTGACGGGTGCCGCGGCGCTGTCCGCGGGCGGCGCGGCGGTCGCCGCGGTCGGCACCTTCGCGGTCCTGGGCAACGTGTTCGGAATCCTGACGGTCTTCCAGCTCCTGGAGCTCGCGAACCCGTCACAGCCGCTGCTCCGGCGCCTGCTGATCGAGACGCCCGGGACCTACCACCACTCGCTGATGGTCGGGAATCTCGCCGAGCGAGCGGCCGAGGCGATCGGCGCAGACTCGCTCCTGACCCGCGTGGCGGCGTACTACCACGACGGCGGCAAGCTCGCGAGCCCCCTCGCGTTCATCGAGAACCAGGCCGGTGGGGACAACGTCCACGACCAGCTGGAACCCGAGGACTCGGCCCAGATCCTCAAGCAGCACGTCGCCGACGGCATCGATACCGCGTACGGGGCGCGCCTGCCGAAGGCGCTCATCGCGTTCATCCCGCAGCACCACGGGACGGCGATGATGAGCTACTTCTACGCAAAGGCGCGCGAGGAGGCCGCGACGCCGTTCGGGGGCCTCGCGACCGAAGACGGCCGGAAGGCGGCCGATGCCGTCGACGCGCGGCGCTTCCGCCATGCGGGGCCGAAGCCTCAGTCGCGCGAAGCCGCGCTGATCATGCTGGCCGACGGGGTGGAGGCATCCGTCCGGTCGCTCTCGTCGCGCGACGAGACGGCGATCCGCGCGATGGTTGCCCGAATCATCGCCGAGCGAACGGACGACGGGCAGTTCGACGAGTGCGAGCTCACGTTCCGCGACCTTGACACGATCGAGGAGGCGTTCGTCCAGCAACTGCTCGGGATGTACCACCAGCGGGTCGCGTACCCGCAGAGCAAGATCGTGGAGCTGGAGTCGCGGCGCGCGGCCGCAGGCGGCGGCTCCGAGCCCGGCCGCAGCTCCGAGCCGGGGCGCCCGGACAGGCCAACGGGCGGCAGGTGACCCGGGCCCACGTCGTCGACGGCCGGCGGATCGACGTCACGGTCCGGCCCGGCGTCCCGCGGATCCTCTCCGGTGCCGAGGCGGCGCGCGTGGTCGCGGCGGCGCTGGCTGCCGCCGGGGCGTCGAAGCATTCGTCGCTATCCGTTGTCCTCACGGACGATGCCGAGCTTGCCGAGCTGAACGAGACGCACCTGGGCCACGACGGCCCCACTGACGTCCTGTCATTCCCGTTGCTTCCCCCGGAAGCCTTTCCGCCCCATGAGGGTCAGCCGGCGCGCGGCGACGCCACCGCGCCGCCATTCGTGCTGCCGCCGCGGTCCCGTATGCACCTCGGCGACATAGCGGTGTCGGTGGAGCGGGGGGTCGCCCAGGCCGCGGAGGGCCGTGGCGGCCAGACCGGCGAGGTGCGGTGGCCGGCGGTGGAGGAGCTGCGCCTGCTCCTGACCCACGGCGCGCTCCACGTCTGTGGCTGGGACCACGCGGACAAGGAGGAGGGGGCCGCGATGCGCGCGCTCGAGCAGCGCATCCTGGGAACCGTGCCGCCCGAGTAACGAGGTCGGCATGACCACGTGAAGCTGGATCTGGCCTGGTCAAGTTCCCCGGGGCACATGGTCCTGGCTGACGTGCTCTCCGAGCGAGGGCGCCGATGCCGCCGCACGGTGGCGGATTCGGACCGGTCGGCTGCGCAACCACAGGACACGCGATCGACATGAATGAGCACGACCGATACGCCCAGATTCCGTTTTCCTGCTCACGGGGACAGTGGCGCGTGCTCGTTCATCCGAAAGACGCAACCAGCAGTTGCGCGGCGTGGGATGAGGCGGCGCGGGATGAGGGTGGCGTGAGGTGAGGGCGGCGGCGCGTGGCCGAGGCGGTTCACGCGGCCCCGTCCGGGTACCATCTGGCCAGTCGTGCCCTCGAAGATCGTCGTCGGGTTGGGAAATCCCGGCCAGCAGTACGCGCACACCCGTCACAACATCGGCTGGATGGTCGTGGACCGCCTGGCCGACCGTGCCGGATGGTCGGGCCGTGCCCGGAACAAGGACGCCGCGGCTACCGTGGGCGGCCGCTACAAGGGCCTCGACCGCCTGCTCGCGAAGCCGATGACGGGCCTGAACGAGTCCGGCGTCGCCGGCCGCAAGCTCCTGGCCAGGGAACGCACACCCCTCCCCGAGATGCTCGTGGTCGTGGACGATTTCTCGCTGCCGTTCGGCAAGCTCCGCTTTCGCGAGGGCGGGGGACCCGGCGGCCAGAACGGGCTGCGCTCGATCATCGAAGAGCTCGGAACCGAAGGGTTCGGTCGGCTCCGCGTGGGGATCGGCGAGCCCGGCCGGGGGTTCGTGGACCACGTGCTGTCCTCGTTTGCCGCGGAGGAGAAGCTGCGCCTCGATGAGCTGCTCGACGCTGCGGCCGATGCGGTCGAGGCATGGGCACGCGAGGGTCTCTCCAGGGCGTCGAATCGCTACAACTCGTTCGAGCTTCGGCCGGCCGACGCCGATCGTGTGGCACCGCCCGGCGAGGTGGACGGACCGCCCGGTCCCGACGGCGTTCGGCGCACAAAGACCGGCTGGCGCAAGGTCCGGACCGAGGCGTCCGAGTGACCATCGAGGCGCCAGCGTGACGATGGCGCCCCTCCGCGGGCGGCGCGGGTGGGAGCGCCGGGTGGACGAGCAGGTCGCGCGGGAGGTGTCGGCGCGCGACGCGGCACGGACCGCGACCTCGGGCACGACGCTTGACGCTACCGCCGATGGTCACCGAGCCGGTCGTCGGCTGGTCGATCTCTCCGGGTTGCCGACGCTGCTGGCAACCTCGGGCGCATTTCAGGATCTGTGCACCCGCCTCGGTCCGCCAGGCGAGGCTGCGGCCACGTCCCGGGGTCGGCATGCGGGCCTGACCCAGGTTCCACACGGCGCCAAGAGCTACCTTGCGGCAGCCCTCACCCTCGCGGCCGGGGAGCGGATCGTGTGGATCGCCCGCGACGCGGAAGTCGGCGACCGGGTCGCCGAGGAGCTGGCGACCTGGGTCGGAGACGCGGAGGCCGTGGCTGTTCTCGAGCCACGGACGGCGCTCGCCTATGAGCGGAGTGAACTCATCGCCGACGAGACCGCGGCGAGGGTTGCGGCGCTGTCGGCCTGGCGGAGTGGCCGCGCACGGATCCTGGTCGCCAGTGTGCAGGCCCTCCTGCAGCACACCATCGGCCCCGAGCACCTGCCCGAGAGCCCGCGAGAACTCCGGGTCGGCGGGCGTCTGAACCAGGCAGCGCTCCTCCACGATCTCCTGGCCCTCGGCTACGGCCCCGTCCTCGAGGTTGCCGGCAAGGGCGAGTTTGCCCGGCGAGGCGGGATCGTGGATGTCTTTCCGCCCTCGGCCGCGCTGCCGGTCCGGATCGAGCTGTTCGGCGACGAGATCGATTCACTTCGAGCCTTCGACCCTACCGACCAGCGAACGGTCGGGGCGATCGAGACCGTGGTCCTCCTGCCGGCCTCGGAGTTCCTCCTGCCCGCCGACGGCGCCGCGACGCTTGCCCAACGACTGGGCCAACGCAACGCGACGTTGCCGGAGCGGCTTGCCGCCGACCTCGAGCGGCTGTCCGGGGATCGTCGGGCGGCGGCCTCCGATGGCTCCTCCGGTCCCGCGTCGCGGGCTGCCAACGTCGGCGACGCGGCCGAAGTCTGGGCGCCGATCCTGGCTCCCAACACGGCCCTCGATCACGCGGACCCCGGCGCGCTGCTCGTCCTCGATGAGCCCGGGGACCTTGCCGACGCCGCGGAATTCCTGTGGCGTCAGGCGGACGAACGGCGGGCCGAGCTGGTCGAATCAGGAGATCTCCCGAAGTCCTGGCCGGAGACGCTCCTGGGGCGGCGGGCCTGGAAGTCGCGGCTGCTCGCCGCGCGGACGCTCGAGCTGACATGGGAGTCGGAGACCGCGGCCGACGCCGCGATCGCCGGCGGCGGGCTTTCGTCGGGTGACGCGTTCGGATGGGGCGAGCCGTCCCTGCCCCCGGGCCGAGCCACGCAGCTGGGCCTCGCCGTGGACCGATGGCTGGCGGCCGAACACGCGGGTGATGCGACTCGGCGCATCGTGATCGCCTCGGACCAGGCACCGCGCCTCGCCGAGCTCCTCGCCGAGGCGGGGCACGCGGCCGGAGTCAGCGCGGCCGTGGCCGAGGCGCCGCCGCCCGGGGCCGTCGTCCTCGTGGAGCGGAGCCTCAACGGCGGGTTCACCGGCGGCCCGGACGGCCTGGCCTTCATCACGGACCGC
>JBKJVO010000124.1:0-3934 GCA_046717305.1 Candidatus Limnocylindrales bacterium | reverse complement strand
CCGCTACACTCGCCGGGCCGTGATCGACCTCACCCCATCCTCGGTCGCCATCCAGCTCGGCCCGCTTGCCGTCTATTGGTATGGCATCGCCTACGCCGTCGGGCTCGGCCTGGCGTACCTCGTCATGGTCCGCCAGGCGCGGCGGTTCGGCCAGGACCCGACAATCGTCAGCAACGGGCTCATCATCGTCGGCGTCGCCGCACTGATCGGCGGCCGCCTCTACCACGTCATCGACCAGTGGGCGCTGTACAAGGACGATCTCCTGAAGATCGTCCTGCCGCCGTACAGCGGCCTCGGCGTCTACGGCGGGCTCATCACCGGGACGATCGCGTTCGTCCTGCTGGTTCGCCACTACCGGATCGACCTGTGGACCTGGGCCGACATCGTGGCGCCGGCCCTGTTCACGATGCAGGCGGTCGGGCGCTTGGGCAACTTCTTCAACCAGGAGCTGTACGGGCCGCCGACCGACCTGGCGTGGGGGATCACGATCGACTGCGCCCACCGGATCGCCGCGTACCCATGCGAGACCTTCCCCCTCGCGACGACCCACTTCCAGCCGCTGTTCCTGTACGAGTCGATCTCGGGGGTCCTGGGCGCCGCTGTCCTGCTGTGGCTGTCCTCGCGCCCGCGAGGCTGGCTGCGCCGGGGCGACCTGCTGCTGATCTTCTTCATCTGGTACTCGATCGTCCGGTTCCTGCTCGAGAACCTGCGCATCGGCAACTGGACGCTCGAGGGGATCCCGACGGCGCAGATCTTCTCGGTCGGCTTCGTCCTGGGCTCGCTGGTCGTGCTGTGGTATCGCCATCGCGACCCGCGGTCAGATGCCGCGCTGCGGCCGGGCGAGGACGTCGCACCGGAGGCGTCGAGCGTGGAGGCCTCGGGCCACGAAGCCGCGAGCGAGGGGACGACAACCGGCGGACCTGCGAGTTAGGAACGTCGGGCCGAAGCGGCCGCCGCCCCGCCTCCGCCCGGAGGCTCTCGCCGCTGCCCGCGGCGGTGGCCGCGAGGGACTCGACTGGCTCGGACGGCAGCCCGAGGCCCGCGCGTCGCTGCTGTACCGGCTCGCTCGCCTGGTCGCCCGCGCGCTCCTCTTCGGGGTCTTGCGGTTCCGCATCGAGACCTCCGGCAGGGAGCACCTGCCGCGCGCTGGATACATGCTCGTCGTGGCCGCCCACCGAGGCTGGATCGACCCGTTCCTGGTGATGCACGCGCTGCCGTTCCAGCCGCGCTGCTGGTTCCTGGGCAGCGGGCCGTCGACCTTCACGTCGCGCTGGCGCGAGTGGCTCATCCGGCGGCTCGGCGGGCTGCTGCCGGTCTGGCGCGGTGGCCTCGGGGTCGAGGCTCACGTCCGTTCCGCTCGTGCCGTCCTCGACGCCGGCGCGGTGTTCGTCCAGATGCCCGAGGGCTCCGTCAACGGCCCACCGGGCCGGATCGGTCCGTTCCGGCCGGGCGCCGCGCTGATCGCCCTGCGAACCGGGGCGCCGATCGCGCCGCTGGCGATGGCCGGGACCGAGGAGCTCTACCTCGGCCGGCGGATGGCATCCCGTATCCTGCCGGCCCTGACCGTGGCGGAGCTCCTCGGGAACGCCTGGGACGGTCGGCTGCCGGTGCCGGACAGCCGC
Source organism: Candidatus Limnocylindrales bacterium (assembly GCA_046717305.1). GTDB lineage: Bacteria > Chloroflexota > Limnocylindria > Limnocylindrales > CSP1-4 > UBA5189. The sequence goes on along the minus strand of JBKJVO010000124.1, from coordinate 2,312 downwards.
GAGGAGCTGGCCCTCGCGCGCCTGGCGACGGACGCCCTCGCGGCCAGGATCGGCCGGACCGTCGAAGAGCTCTACCCGGGCACCGTGGATCCGCCCGGTCACCCGCGGCGCTTCCGGCGGCGCCTGACCTGGCTGCTTCTCGGTCCAGGACCGCTGGCGCGCCGGGAATCGTAGGTGGTTATGCTTGGGCTGACCGGTCACTATCCTTGTGGTTCGACCGAGCGCGGAGCCCGTCCCAGACGGTGATCGCGGCTCGAGTCGGCTAGCGAGTGAGAAGGTATCCGGCGGGCGATCGGGCGGCAGTGACGCGGACTCGCAGCCCGGGGAGGGAGCAGCGATGCGTTTCGTTCAGTCTTTGGGTGCCGTGGCGATCACGGCCTGCCTCGCCGTCGTCCTTGCGGCCTGCGGCGCCTCCGGTGTCGCCAGTCCCAACCCGACGTCGGTGGGATCCCCCACCGCACCGCCGATCACCGCCTTCGACGGGTTGGTCATCGACCTCGTCGCGAAGGGCCAGGAGTTCTTTAAGAAGGAGCTGGACGCGCCGGCCGCGGCGCCGTTCCGAATCCTGCTCGACAACCAGGACGAGAACTTCTACCACGGCGTGGCGATCGGTACGGGCGACACCGCCGCGGATGCACGCGCCGGGAAGCTCGTCTACGAAGGCCAGGTGTTGCCCGGGCCCGGACTCCAGGCCTACGACATCCCGGCACTGGCGCCGGGGACGTACTGGTTCTTCTGCCAGCCACACTCGAACATGAACGGCACGCTCGTGGTGAAGTAGGTCGACTCATATACTCGGCCGGCATGCAATACGCCGAGTCGATCCTCGACCTGATCGGCAACACCCCGCTCGTTCGGCTCACGCGGGTCACCCGCGACCTCGGGGCACCCGAAGACCAGCCGCTCATCCTCGCCAAGCTCGAGGCCCTCAACCCGGGCGGCTCGGTCAAGGACCGGATCGGGCTGCCGATGATCGAGGCCGCCGAGCGGGCGGGCCTGCTCAAGCCGGGCGGCACGATCATAGAGCCGACCTCCGGGAACACCGGCCACGGGCTCGCGATCGCCGCCGCGCTGCGCGGCTACCGCTGCATCTTCGTCATGGCCGACAAGCAGTCGCCCGAGAAGCAGGCGCTCCTTCGGGCCTACGGCGCAGAGGTCGTCCTCTGCCCGACGAACGTCGAGCCCGAGTCGCCGGAGAGCTACTACTCCGTCGCGACGCGGCTCGCGCGTGACATCCCCGGGGCCTTCAAGCCGGACCAGTACTGGAACCTCGAGAACCCGCTCGCCCACGAGCGGACGACCGGGCCGGAGATCTGGGACCAGACCGAGGGCAAGATCAGCCACCTTGTCGCCTCGGTCGGGACCGGCGGCACGATCTCGGGGATCGCTCATTTCCTGAAGGCGAAGAACCCCTCGATCCAAGTCGTCGGCGCGGATCCCGAGGGCAGCGTCCTGTCCGGCGACACGGCTCGCCCGGACCTGACCGAGGGCGTCGGAGCGGACTTCTTCCCGGGCACCTACGCCCCGTCCATGGTCGACCGCTGGGTTCGGGTCAGCGATCGGGACGCGTTCGCGATGGCCCGCCGGCTGACCCGCGAAGAGGGGATTCTCGCCGGCGAGTCGTGTGGCACTGCGCTGGTTGCCGCTCGCGAGGTGGCCCGTGAGCTGACGGAGGCGGAGGGTGGCCAGGACGCAGTGGTCGTCGTCCTGCTGCCCGACGGCGGGCGGAACTACCTCTCCAAGCTCTACAACGACGAATGGATGCGAGCGAACGGCCTCCTGGCCACCATCGGCGCGGTGGTGCGGGTGGCGGATCTGCTCCAGGACCGGCACCATACCGGACCGCTGCCGGACGTCGTCCTCGCACGGACGACGCAGCGGGTCGGCGACGCCATCGCGGTCCTCCAGGAATACGGGATCAGCCAGCTCCCGGTCTCCGAGGCGCCAGAGGGCGACGAGCTGGCCGGCTTCGTCGGCTCGATCACCGAGAAGGGTCTCCTGGACCGCGCCTTCCGCGATCCGACCGTGGTCGAGCGGACGGTCGGCGAGGTGATGGGCCCGCCGCTGCCGCTGGTCGACGCCAGCGCGACCCTCGACGAGGCCTTCGCCCTGCTGTCCGGTGGGGCGGCCGCGCTCGTGGCGATCCGTGGCGATCGCCCGGTCGGTGTCGTCACCAAGCTGGATTTCCTGGAGTATCTGGCCCACCGCCCACGCACGACCTGACCAGCCAGCCTCGCTGAGAACGGAGATTGACCGATGCCCGCCGTCGAAGATCTGATCGTGGCCGCTGAGGATCGCTGGAAGGCTGCCTG
>JBKJVO010000123.1:0-11626 GCA_046717305.1 Candidatus Limnocylindrales bacterium | reverse complement strand
GGAGCGAGGAGCCGGCCGAGACGGCGTTCTCGCTGCTCGAGGGGTGCCAGCTCCACTTCCGCCCCAGCCAGCGCGATGGACGACGGGACCAGGTCGAGGCCGGGGACGGAGGTGGGCTGGATCAGGGTCTCCAGAGCCTGCGAATCGACCACCGCGTCGTACACCGAGGCAACCATCGAAGGATCGATCCCGAGGCCGCTCGTGGCGTTGCCCTGGGGGTCGAGGTCGATGATCAGGACGCGTTCGCCCGCCAGCGCGAGATAACTCGAGAGATTCACGACCGTGGTGGTCTTGCCGACGCCGCCCTTCTGGTTCGCACAGGCGATGGTGCGGCCCACCTAGGTCCCCGACCGATGATGATTCACAGGACTGGATTCTACCATTGCGGGCCTCCTTGACCGGCCTCAGGATCGCCTGGCGCCGCGTGCAGCAGCTGTCTACGTGTGCCCGCCCACCCATCGCGATCAGCCTGCCATGGAGGGCTTCACCAAGGCTTACCCGGCGCTCACCGGAGCTCGACGATCCGCGCGGGCGGCGGGTGTTTCACGTGAAACATCGGCGCCGGTCGCCGGCCGGCCCCACCACCCTCACACCACGCCCGGCCCCCGGCCAGACGATCCTCTCATTGCCCGTCCCCGGTACCCGTGGGATACTTCCTGACGGACGCGGCCGGGCCGTCCGTGGTCAGGGTCCGTCGAGTTTGGACCTCCCATCTGGCCGGCACCCGAGGATCACCGCCGCTCAGATGGGCTACCTACTCGCTGCGGTCGGAGCGACGGCTGCCGCCCTCGTGGAACTGAGCCTCGTGCCGCATCTCGGCGTCGGAGGCGTGCATCCGCATCCCGTCCTGGTGTTCGGGGTGATCTGGACCATCGCCGTTGGCGTCGAGAGCGGACTCGTCTGGGCGTTCGTCGGAGGAATCGCGCTTGACAGCCTCGCCGCTCGCCCATTGGGCGTCTCGTCATTCGCTCTCCTGGTGTCGCTCGGCGGCGCGAGTGTCGTCGGCCGCTCATTCGTTCGGATCCGCCCGCTGGCACCGATCATTGCCATCCCGATCCTGAGCCTTATGAACTCGATGATCCTCCTTGGACTCCTCGCCGCGATTCGGCCTCCCGTCACCACTGTGGACGCTCTTTCTGCGTTCATGCCAGGCGCCGCGTACGACGCCGTCCTCGGGTTGATCTTCGGGCCGCTCCTCGTTTCGATCCGCGACCGCCGGCACCTTGAGGAACGGGTGGACTGGTGAGCACGGACGCACCGGCGTACCTGAACAGACGCTCGAGCGACGAGCCGTCGCCAATCCGGTTCGTCGCTTTCGGCCTCGTGGTCGTGCTCGCTGCGTCCATCCTCGGGATCCGGCTGTTCGCGCTCCAGATCGCAGGCGGCGACCGATTCGCCACGCTCGCGGAGACCAACCGGTCTGCAAATCAGGCTGTCCCCGCCATTCGTGGGGTGATCTACGACCGCAACGGCGTCCCCCTCGTGATGAACGTGCCGGCCTACTCGGTCAAGATCCGGCCATCCGACCTCCCGGAGGAGCGGCGACCGGAGGTTGTCGCTCGACTCGCCGCGCTCCTGCGACTCAAGGAGGCCGACATCAACGTGGCCCTTGATTCCAGTCCGGGGTCGCGTTTCGACCTCGTCCGCATTGCCTCCGACGTTGACCCGAACGTAGCGAGCTTCATCTCAGAGTCGCGCCTGGACCTGCCCGGCGTTGAAATCGTCGTGGAGTCCCGGCGGGAGTACGCCACGGGCCCGCTGCTTTCCCAGGTCATCGGCTACACGGGACCGGTGAGCGCCGGCCAGCTCCAGGAGCTGAAAGCGACGGGCTACCTGCCGGACGACCTGATCGGCAAGACCGGCGTCGAGGCGCAGTACGAAAAGGAGCTCCGCGGAACCTACGGCCTCGAGAGCGTCGAGAAGGACGCGTCGGGCCGCAAGCTGCAGGTGCTCCAGACGATCTCCGAGCCCGTCGCCGGCACCTCGCTCGAGCTGACGATCGACGTCCAGGATCAGCGCTGGGCGGAGCAGGCTCTGCAATGGGGGATGTCCGAAGCCGGTCTCAAGCGCGGCGTTGTGATCGTGATGAACCCGCAGACCGGCGAGATCCTGGCGCTCGTGAGCCTCCCGACGTACGACGACAACCTCTTCGCGCATGGGATCAGCGGCCCCGAGTATCAGGCGCTGCTCGACGACCCGAACAAGCCATTGACCAACCACGCACTCAGCGCCCACTACCCGCCGGGCTCCACCTACAAGCTCGTCACCGCCACGGGCGGCCTTGCCGACGGGAACATCACGCCGACGACGCAACTGATCACGAAGTCGTACCTGACCCTCGGAGCGACGAAGTTCTTCGAGTGGAACCGTCGCGGGTGGGGTGCCTGCAACATCATGTGCGGCTTCGGCCATTCGAGCGACACCTTCTTCTTCCAGGTGGCCGGCATGCTTGGGATCGACCGGCTCGCCTACTGGGCGAATCAGTTCGGGTTCGGCAAGAAGACCGGCATCGACCTGCCCGCCGAGGTCGCCGGGACCGTGCCCTCGAACCAGTGGAAGCTGGAAACGCTGGGCACGGAGATCTATCCGGGCGAGGTCTATCAGGCAGGGATCGGCCAGGGCTACGACGTCGTGACTCCCCTCCAGCTGCTCAATGCCTACGCGGCGCTCGCGAACGGCGGAACCCTGTATGAGCCGCGCGTCGTCCGGAACGTCCTCGATCCGGACGGAAACGTCATTCGTGCCTTCGAGCCGACCGTGCTCCACGAGATCGACGTCGAGGCCGGCGTGCTCGAGACGATACGGAAGGCGGCGAGGAACGTCGTCCTCATCCGGCACACCTACAACCTGGTGGACCTCCCGATCGTCGTGGCCGGCAAGTCCGGCACCGCCGAGTTCGGGACGCGTGACGCCCAGGGCCGGCTGCCCTTCCACTCGTGGTTCGTCGCGTTCGTCCCGAAGGACGCCGCGGTGACGTCGAGCGATCCGACCGGCATGAAGGCCGTGGCCCGCACGGACTCCGAGCTCGCGATCCTCGCCTTTGCCTACGACTCGGGCACGAAGGGGAACGTGGCCACGGAGATCGTCAAGTACTACCTCCAGCTTCACTTCGGGATCGAGAAGGACTATCGAAACTTCGACCTTCTCGAGCGCGGCAACTTCTACCAGTCGAACTGAGCGAGGGTATGGGCGTCATCAACGCGCGCGAGGCACGCGTCACCGACTGGACTTCCCGGTCCGTCGGTGCGATCTGGCGCGCGTTCGACCTGCAGCTCGCGACGTACGCGGTGCTCCTCGCGTGTTTCGGCCTCGCAATGGCGTTCAGCAATGCCGTGGCGAGCGGCGACGGCGCGCTCGCCAGCGGCTCCGTCTTCCTCCGCGGGCTCCTGTGGACCGGGATCGCGCTGGTTGTCTTCACCGCGGCCGCGGCGTTCGACTACCACTGGCTCAAGACGTTCTCGTGGCCGCTCTACGCGCTCCAGATCGGCCTCCTGGCCGTCACCCTCACGATCGGGTCCGGTGTCGGCGGCGCGTCGCGCTGGGTCAGCATCCTGGGACTCCAGTTCCAGTTCAGCGAGCTCGCAAAGATCCTCATGATCGTGATCCTCGCGAACTACCTGGCCACCCGCCGGGGACGGATGGATTCGGTCTGGTCAATCCTCGGGGCCTGCATCCTCGTTGTACCGCCCTGGCTCCTCGTGATGGCGCAGCCGGATCTCGGGACGTCCCTCGTCTTCGCAGCGATTCTGGCCGGAATGCTGTTCTTGGGCGGCGCCAGCCTTCGGTGGCTCAGTGCGATTGCTCTTGCAGTCATGGCCGCCCTCCCGTTCGCCTGGACGTACGTCCTGCTGGATTACCAGCAGGAACGGCTGACCTCGTTCCTGAACCCGCTCGCCGATGTCCAGGGTGCCGGCTACCAGCTCTTCCAGTCGCAGATCGCGGTCGGTTCCGGCGGATGGCTGGGCAAGGGCCTCACGAACAGCACGCAGAACCAGCTCGACTTCCTGCCCGTCCAGACGACGGACTTCGTGTTTGCGATCCTTGCCGAGGAACTCGGCTTCGTGGGTGCCATGGTCGTCATCGGCCTGTTCGCGGCCTTGCTGTGGCGGATCCTCATCGCCGGGTGGCGTTCCAAGGACCCATTCGGAGCCCTGTTCGCGGCCGGGCTCGGCTCGATGCTGCTCTTCCAGCTGTTCGTGAACATCGGCATGGTCACCGGGATCATGCCGATCACCGGGATCCCGCTGCCGTTCGTGACGCACGGTGGCGCGTCGCTGATCAGCATTGCCGCCGGACTCGGGATCCTCGAGAGCATCAACATCAGGCAGGGTCGGGCGGAGTGGTGACCGGGTATCCTCCGGTCATGCGATCGGCCGTCGGGATCATGCAGTCGAAGGACGCGGGGCCGGTTTTCCCTGCGTCGCCGGTGGTGGCGGCCGGCGACGAGCCGGTGGGTTGACCGAGCGGACGCGCCTCGCCCGACAGACGACCGTCGAGGTCTGCCAGGCCCTCCTCGCGATCGAGCCCCTCATTGTCCCGGCGAGCGCCGACGCGATCGATGTCATGCGGCGGGCGGCTGCGCAGCCCGAGACCCGGCTGATCGGTGTCGTGGACGAGAGCGGCCGGATCGTCGGCGTGATCCCGATCCTCCGCCTCGCGGAGAGCCTGATTGCCCGGGTCGCGCCGGAGGCGATGCTCGCGGATGCCGCCGACGTCGCGTCGGTCGCGCGATTCACCCACAGCATCGAGGACCGGACCGCTGGCGACATCATGCTCGAGCCGGCGATGATCGCCCCGGACGCCACCGTGACTGACGCGTTCCGTCTGATGCATCAGCGGCGCCTCTCGGGCCTCTACGTGGTGGATGCGGCCGGACGGCCCACCGGCTATCTCGACCTGCTGGAGCTGGCGATCCGATACGCGGACGCCCTCGACGCCGACCGCCTCGACGAGGCCTGAGCCGTGCTCGCCGTCGCCGCCATCGTCGTTTTCGTCGCCACCTACTTCTTGATCGCGACCGAGCGGATCGACAAGACCCTCGCCGCCCTCCTCGGCGGCCTGACGATGGTTCTGCTCCGGATCGTGGATCAGGACGACGCCTTCGCCGGCATTGACCTGAACGTCATCTTCCTGCTCGCCGGGATGATGGTGCTTGCCCAGATCCTGGGACGCACCGGTTTCTTCCAGGCCGTCGCGATCCGGGCCGTGAAGCTCGGGCGGGGCCGGCCCATCCCGATCCTTGTCCTCCTGAGCGTCGTGTCCGCCGGCCTGTCGGCGGTCCTTCCGAACGTCACCACGGTCGTCCTTCTCGCGCCGGTCACCCTGTACGTCGCAAACGTGCTCCGCGTGTCGCCGATTCCGTTCCTGATCAGCGAGGTCCTCGCGGCGAACATCGGTGGCACCGCGACCCTCATCGGCGACCCGCCGAACCTCCTCATCGGATCGGCGGCCGGCTACGACTTCGGGACGTTCGTGGTGAATCTCGGGCCCGTCGTCGTGCTCATCCTGGGCGTGTTCCTCGCGACCGTGATCGTCTACTACCGGCGCGAGCTCGCCATGGATGGGGCCATCCCCGCGCATGTCTTTGCGCTCGACGAGCGCGAAGTCATCGCCGATCCGCGGCTCCTCCGGATCGGACTCCTCGTGACGTGCGGGACGCTTGTCGGGCTCGTTCTCGCCGGTCCGCTCGGCTACCAGGCGGCGACGGTCGCCCTGGTCGGCGCGGTCGTCCTCCTCCTGGCGACCCGAGCCAACGTCGAATCGGTGGTCCGCGAGATCGACTGGGTGACGCTCCTGTTCTTCGCCGGGCTGTTCATGCTCGTCGAGGGCCTGGTCCACGCGGGCGTGGTCGCCGCGATCGGCGACTGGCTGTTCGCGGTCACCGGCGGGAACCAGGCGGTTGCCACGCTCGGGCTCCTGTGGGTCAGCGGCATCGGCTCCGGGATCGTCGACAACATCCCGTACACGGCCACGATGATCCCCGTGGTCGGGCAGCTCGGGGAGGCCGGACTGGCAGTTGGGCCACTCTGGTGGGCGCTGGCCCTGGGGGCATGCCTTGGCGGCAACCTGACGCTGATCGGGGCGGGGGCGAACATCGTCGTCGGGACGCTCGCCGCCCGCGCCGGCCATCCCATCCCGTTCATGACCTTTGCCCGTATCGGCGTGATCGTCGTCCTGGAATCGCTCGTCATCTCGTCGGCGTATGTCTGGGTCCGCTACCTGGCCTGATCTCCGGTCGGATCGCGGCTCGCCGGGCACTAGCCCGGGACGGACGCCTCACCCGTGGTGACGGGCTCCAGAGCGGACGCCATCGACGTGACAGCAGGCGGTGAAGCGCCTGCATCTGCCGGAGGAGCGGCGTTCAGCGTCCACGCTTCGGCGGGGACGCTCAGCCGCGCAAAGAGGTACCGGTAGACGTCGCGGGCTGCGGCGGTCACGGGCAGCGCGAGGATCGCACCGAGCAGCCCCGCCACCGCGCCGCCCACGATCAGCGCGAGCATGACCGCGCTCGGATGCAGATTCGTGGCGTCCCCCTGGATCTTCGGCACGAGGAGGTTGTTCTCGACCTGCTGGACCGCGAGGTAGAGCAGCAGTGCCGCACCGGCGGCCTCGAGTCCGACTGTGAACGCCAGGAGGATGGCCGGAATGGCCGCGATGATCGGGCCGATGATCGGCAGGAGCTCCAGCAGTCCCGCGATCACCGCCAGCAGGACGGCGAACCGGCTGAAGATGGGATCGACCGTCGCACCCAGGAGGAGCAACCCGGCGAAGGTGGCGACACCGACCGTGACGCCGAGCAGGACCTGACCGCGAACCCAGGAACCGAACACTCGCCCGATGATCGCCATCACCGCGTCGATGTCCGGGCGCCACTCCGGCGGGAGCGAGGCCTCGAAGGAGCGCACCAGGGACGGCCGATCCTTCAGCAGGTAGAAAGCCCAGACCGGCACGATGAGGAAGGCGAAGAACGTGGCGACGAACCCGGTCGTCGCCCGGAGCACCGGCAGGAGGACGGCCGGATCGAAGCCGACATCACCTGCGGCCAGCTTCGCGAGCCAATCGTCGATCGCCTCTCGGATCGCCGGCGGGAGCTCGAGGCCCCGGTAGACGGCCCCGACCCGCTCCAGCTGGACGCGAAGCTGGTCCACGAGCCCGGGGAGATCGGTCGTGAACAGGCGGATCTGCTCGACGAGCGGCCGGAGCATGAGGTTGAGTCCCTCGACCACGAGGACGATCGTGGCCGCGTAGACGAGCAGGATCGCCAGCGCGCGCGGCAACCCGAGTCGAGCAAGCCATTCGATCGGCGGCGCCAGGAGATAGATCAGGAGGAGCCCGACGACGAACGGCCCGAGGGCCTCTCGCCCGGCGTACAGGACGATCCCGAGGATCGTCGCCGCGACCGCGAGGAGCGCGACCCGCGGTGACATCTGCGGGAGCCGGCGGGCAGGTTCGACCATCCTTGGGGCAGACTAGCAGAGCGATGGAGCCCTCCAGCCCGGCACCCTCCAGCCCGGCACCCTCCGAGCCACGCCAGCGGTGGCGGCTGGCCTACGGCCGGCAACCCGACGCCCCGCCGCTGCCACAGCGCGAGCAGCTCGCGGCTTGGGAGGCGTCGCTCATGATGAGCGGCCTGCCGCTCGTGGGCCTTGATCTCCCGGTCCCTCGCCCGCGGTTGGTCTTCGCGGCGCCGCTGGCCGTCGGCGTGCCCGCGGAGCGGGAGCTGCTCGATATCTTCCTCGTGGACCGGCGGCCGGTCGCCGAGGTCCGCGCACGCCTCGCCGACGGGTTGCCGGCCGGGCACGAACTCGTTGACGTTCACGACGCCTGGCTCGGCGAGCCGGCGTTGTCGGGGCAGGTGGTCGCGGCCGACTACCGCGTCCAGGTTTCGCTCGTCGATGGCGGGCCGCCTGATCCTGCCGCCCTCGCAGGCGCGTGCGCGCAGCTGATCGCCGCCGTGTCGATTCCGATGACGCGCGACAAGGGTGGTCGCTCGGTCCCGTACGACCTGCGGCCGCTCGTCGCCGACATCGAGGTTGAGGGCGACCACGAGGTCGAGGACGACCACGAGGTCGAGGGCGGCCACGTCGATGCCCGCACGCTGCGAATCCGTACCCGTTTCGATCCGGAGCGCGGCGTGGGCCGGCCGGAGGAGGTGCTTGCCGCCCTCTCGGAGCTCGCGGGTGTGCCGCTCGTGGCGCGGTCGATCGTGCGGGAGCGGGTTCTGCTCGCAGGAGAGGCGTAGGAGGTCGGTCGCCGGGTCGACAACCCGGGCGCGGCTGCCGCGGCCTCCACCCGACTCCTTCGCCCCTCGGCTGCTGCTCCAACCAGCAAATCGAGGGTCGGGGGAGTCATTACGGGCGAAGCAACCCCGATCTGACGCTCGGACGAGCACGTCGAACCGTTCGTCGAACGGTCCAGGCGGTCCTATCGCCCGGCAAGGGCCCCATCTGCCGCTCCCAGCAGCACGGGGCGCCATGGCCGACCGGCACCCGGCGGCGCCGACGACAGACGGCACCCGGCACCGGCGACACCCCGCAGGGCACTCGCCCGGTGGTCAATACTCCCCCGGGCGGCACTTGCCCGGCGGTCCCGCAAGTGCTGCATTGTTCCCGAATGCTCACCGGGAGAGCCTTCGCCAACGCCCGTCCCGCTCGGGTGGCGCCAGGTTGCCGAGATGGGCGCCATCGATCGCCAATGCTCACCGGATGAGCATCTGGCAACGATCCGGGCCAAAATGCGGCCGATCGGGCACTCGCCGACCCTCGAACGTTGCCGAGTGCCATCCGGGTGAGCATTCGGGAACTTCGAGGCGGACAGCCTCCCCGGCGCGCCCGGGGTGACAACGTCTCAGCCCACTTGAGGGGTGACAGAATCGCTGCCCAACAACACCCGGCGGGGGCATCAACACCGGCGGGGGCCATCAACACCGGCGGGGGCCTCGATGTCGGCGGCCAGTGAATATGTCCGCGCAAGCGGCCAGTGAAAATGTCACCGGCCACCGTCAGAGTATCGACGCCATGGGTGGTTCGCTGCCGGGAGCGCCGGGGACCCGGTGGCAGACGGCCGGCCCTGGGGCGGCTCCGGGACCAGCCCGAGATCGAGATCCGGCTGACCCTCGGCGTGGCGCGAGAGCTTGCGCGCCCGGAGTTGACCGGCGTCGGGTGGTGCCGCCCGGAGCGGGTAGACGTCGCCCGCGTGGCCGACCCAGAGGCTGCCGTCGAGCCGCTCCTGGAGGATGACCGAGCGGCCGGCCCACGACCGGCCGTCACGTCGACGCGGGAGCTCGAGCGGCCCGCCTGGCCAGCTGATCGTCGCGTCGTTCGCGACCCGGCGGGGATAGTGGAAGCAGAAGACCGCCTCGACCGCGAGCCCGTCCGGCAGCGGTCGCCAGGCGGGCACAGGGTCCGCGGCCGGGACGCCGAACCGCTCGTTGTGGCGGGGCAGGTAGGTGGCGAGGACGGCGTTCGCGTCATGGAGCGTCGCCGCGCCCGCGAGCCGGAGCTCACTGATGAGCCGGTCCTGGAGCGTGCCCCAGAGGCGCTCGACCCGGCCCTTCGCCTGGGGCGAGCGAGCGGGGATCCAGCCGATGTCGAGCTCGTCGAGGGCCCGGCCGACCTGGGTGAAGGTCTGCTTGCCGGCCAGCTGCTCGGCGAGCGTCGGTGGCCGGTTCTTCTCGACGATGAAGATCCCGTGGCGGTCGGAGTAGAGGGCACCGGGCAGGCCGAACCGCTGCGCCGTCTGGGTGAGCATCGTGAAGTAGCCGGCGGCATCCTCGGCGAGGCGGAACGTCCCGCCGGTCACATGACTCGTCGCGTCGTCGATCCCACCGACGAGGGTGAGCAGCGGACCCCGGCTCTCGAGCCAGTCGTGGCGACTCCCGTCGACCTGGAGGAGGAGGCCCGCGCGGGGCATCCGGTCCCGCCGGCTCCGGTGCTTGGGCGGGCGACGCCGGCGGGCCGGCCCGACGCCGGCCTCGTCGAGGATCCGCCGGAGCGTCCGCTCGGCGATGGTGATCCCCTCACGCTCGGCCAGGAGCTCGGCCAGATGAGCCCGGTTGACACCCGCGTACCTGGTCCTGGCCAGCCCGACGAGGCGCTCGCGCAGCTCGGTCGGCGTGCGGTGCACCGGCGGGCGTCCGCGGTTGCCGTGGACGAGCCCGGCCAGACCCTCCGAGCGGTATCCCGCGAGGAGCCGTCGGACCTGGCGGACCGACAGCTGCAGGACACGGGCCGCCTCGTCGGCCGTGATCCGCCCCGCACCGAGATGCTCGAGGACGTAGAGACGCTGCTGCGCCCGGGCATCCACTGTGATCGTCTCCCTCTTCTCCATGAGATCGAGGGTGACAAAATCACTGGCCGCTTACGGGGTGACACTTTCACTGGCCGAGGACACGCCCAGAACGAGCCGGTTGACATCGCCCGGGCGCGGCGCCTACACTCCGCGACCGGTGCGGGTTCCGCGCTAGTCAACCCTCAATTGAGGCGGCAACCAGATGAGCAACAAGCTCCTCTTCGTCCGCACGGTCGCGCCTCTCGGCGCCGCCGATCGCGGGAGATTTGCGCCTACCTCGAGGTAGTTGTCGGGCGGTAGTACCGCCCCACCAGCGAACCACGAGCCGTGGGCCAGATCGGGCCCCCGGCTTTTTTGATGCTCTCGAGACGTCCGAGCGCATCGCACGAGCCGCGAGCCCATCCCGACGCGAAGGCGCCGGAGCCGGGTCCGCGGCTCGCTCCATGTCCGGCCCGCGGCCCGATCCCGGCACCATCGGCTCAGCCATCGTCAACCCACCCAGCAGGGTGGCCCCGGAACCGCCCGGGACACCAAACGAGGACCACCACCGTGACCGCCACGCTGCTCCGAACACCGAAGACATTCGTTCCGGACCGCCTGGCCCTCCCGGCCGACGCGCAACCGCTCGATGTGACGCTGCCCGCCCTCCTCGTCGAGGGGGTGACGAAGCGGTTCCACGTCGGTCGCGCGAAGCGGCCGGTCCTCGCGATTGCCGACGTCTCTCTCCGCCTCGAGCGGGGCGGGGTCGTCGGGTTCCTGGGGGCCAACGGATCCGGGAAGTCCACCCTCATCCGGCTCGTGTCCGGCCTCCTGACCCTCGACGAGGGTCGCGTGGAGGTGTTCGGCCACGACATCGTGCGCGAGGAGATGGCCGTCAAGCGGCTGATCAACCGCGTGAGCGTCGACGCCGCCTTCTTCAAGAAGCTCAGCCCGATGGAGAACCTGCTCTTCGCGGCCCGGCTCTACGGCCTGAACGTCGGGCGGGCCCGCGGGGACGCGATCGCGATCCTGGAACGGCTGGGCATCGCGAGGAAGCGAGTCGATCGCCCGGTCGAGCAGATGAGCCGGGGCATGCAGCAGAAGGTCGCCATTGCGCGGGCGCTGCTGACGAGCCCCTCGCTCCTGCTGCTCGACGAGCCCACCACCGGCCTCGACCCGCGTTCGAAGCTGGAGGTGCAGTCGTTCATCGAGGACGTCCGGACGAACCACGACGCATCGATCGTCCTCACGACGCACGATCTCGACGAGGCGGACCGGCTGTGTGACCGGATCGCCGTCCTCAACGATGGCCGCGTCGTCGCCGAGGACACTCCGGATGGGCTGAAGCGACTTGTCG
>JBKJVO010000122.1:0-3231 GCA_046717305.1 Candidatus Limnocylindrales bacterium | reverse complement strand
GATCAGCCCTGGGCGTCCTCGGGCGTCGCGGCGTAGCCACTCTCGGCGGACGGCCGGCGTCCCAGGTCCGAGAGCTCGTTGCCTGAGGATCGCGGAGCCCCGATCTCGTGGTGGCGGTGGCAGCGGGCCTCGTAGGTCTCGGCGGCGGCATCGTCGAAGCCGCCGATGACCACGAGGGGGTCATCGATCGGCGCAGGGCGCCCGCCGACCAGCCGCTGCGTCCGGGTCGCGGTGTCGCCGCAGACCACGCAGATCGCGGTCAGCATCGTCACGGCGTCGGCGTGCGCGAGGAGGAGCGGCAGCGGGCCGAATGGCCGCCCCGCGAAGTCCAGGTTGAGGCCGCTCGCGATGACGTGGCGGCCGCTGTCACGGAGCGCGAGGACCACGTCCACGAGCTGATCGTCGAAGAACTGCGCCTCTTCGATCCCGACCATATCGGCGTCGCGCTCGCGCGCCAGCGCGAGGACGCCGGACGGCTCGTCGCGATTGACCAGGACTGACGGGAAGCGCGCCTTCGATCGGCTCTCGGCGTATTCGCCCGGCGTTCGGCTATCAATCGCGGGACGGACCAGGAGGATTCGCCGGCGGGCGATCTCCGCGCGGCGGAGGAGCCGGAGGAGCTCGTCGGTCTTGCCCGAGGACATGCAGCCGGCGATGACGTGGAGCCACGGGTCGGCACGGAAGGGCATGTCGGGAATCTACCGGGGCGGGGCCGCCCGTGCACGCCGTCACCCGTGCACGCCGTCGCTCGTACCTGGCGCGGCCCGCCATCAGGCGGTCCGGCCGAGGATCTCCAGGAGCATCCGGACGAACTTCGGCTCGTCCGCATCCATCGCGAAATGGAGATTCGCGGGCATCCGGCTGCGGAAGCGGAAGTCGCAGACAGTCCGTCCGACGGACAGCTCGCCGCCAGTCTCGACATCCACGGGGATGAATACGGTCGTGATGACCGTCGGATCGATGATCGCGCAGACCGCGAGCGCGTCGTGGACCGGGGCAGCATGGGCGCGATGCATCGGCTGGGTGGCGTCGTAGCCGTCGATGCGCTTTTCGACGAAGCGCGCGGCGGCCTCGGCGGCCGGCGTCCCGAGCGCGCGCAGGGTGCGGCAGTCATCGAGGGATACGAGCGCCCGATGCGTGGCGTCGAGCGGCACCATCCGGATCGGGCGGCCGCAGTTGACGACGATTCGGGCAGCCTCCGGGTCAAGCCAGATGTTGAACTCGGCCGAGGCGGTCGCGTTGCCATGGTCGTGGGCGCCACCCATGATCACGATCTCGGGGATCTTCTCGAGGATCCGCGGCTCCTTCTGGATCGCGGTCGCGACGTTCGTCAGCGGCCCGACCGGGACGAGCGTGATGTCGCCGCCCGACGCCAGATACGTGTCGATCAGCCAATCCACGCCGTGGCCTGGCTGGAGCCGCGCCGTCGCGGGCGGCGGCAGGTCGAGCAGGTCGCCGTGGATCCGGCTCGCGGGATTCAGCTGCGTCATCTGGGGCCGGGCGAGCGGCCGGGTCATCCCCTGGTGGACGGGGATCTGCGGCAGCCCGATCCAGTCGAAGACGCGGAGCGTGTTCTCCGTGCAGTTGTGGACCGCGGTGTTTCCATTGACGGTCGTCGCGCCCACAAGCTCGATGTCCGGCGAGAGGGCCGCGACCATGAGCGCGACGGCGTCGTCCGTCCCGGTATCGACGTCGAGGATGATTTTCGTTGGCATGCCCGTCAGTCTGCCCGATCGGGGCGCCCGTCGCGGAGCGGGCCCTGCATCGCGCGCGACTCACGCCGCCGTCATGTATGCATGTCGGCGGAATACGGCAAGGTGCGGAGGTGGGCGGGGCAGAAAGGCGACCTGCGTATGCGGGCGACGTGCATACGCCGCGGGAGGTCGAATCGCGGCGTCAGGCGTCAGGCGTCAGGGCGTGACTGGGGTGCCCGCTGGACGGCCCGAATCGCCGCCCGGACGCGATCCGGCGTCGCGGGCAGCTGCGTGATTCGGGCGCCCGTGGCCGCGTGGATGGCGCCCAGGATCGCCGGCGCGGTCGGTACGAGGGCGGGCTCCCCAACCCCCTTTGCGCCGTACGGGCCGGCGGGTTCGGCGTCCTCGACGAGAATGCACTCGATCTCGGGGATATCCCCGACCGTCGGGATCAGGTAGTCGTGCAGGTTCTCCGTGCGCCCGGGGACGTAGGCCTCCATGAGCGCAAAGCCGAGGCCCTGGGCGATCCCGCCGTGGATCTGGCCCTCCACCAGGGTCGGGTTGATCGCCCGACCGACGTCGTGGGCGGCGACGATCCGGAGGACGCGCGTGGTCCCGAGTGCCGTATCCACCTCGACGAGCGCGAGCTGCGCCCCGAACGCATAGGTCTCGTATGGGTCACCCTGGCCGTCGGCGTCGAGCGGGGTCGTCTTCGGGTCGTAGAAACCGCGCCCTAGAAGAACCGGCGCCGCGTCGCTGTCCGTGGCGCGCACCTCGGGGAGTTCGGCGAGGTCGATCGTCACCGGCGATCGGCCGGGCTCCGTGAGCGTTGCCTGACCGTTCTCGAGCGAGACGGTCGCATCCTCGCCGACCTCGGCGAGCCGCAGGAGCTGACCGCGAAGGTCCTCCCCAGCCAGGCGAGCTGCGTTGCCCGACACGAACGTCTGCCGGCTGGCGGACGACTTCCCCGCGTCCGCGGTCCGGTCCGTGTCGCCGGTCACGAGGCGCACCGTGTCAGCCGGCACCCCGAGCCCATCGGCCGCGATCTGGACCATGACCGTGGACGCGCCCTGGCCGATGTCCACCGCTCCGGAGTACAGGGTCACGCCGCCGTCCCGGTCGAGCCCGATCTCCATCGTCGAGGGATTGCTGATCGACGTGTTCCCGATGCCGTACCACATGGCCCCGATACCCACGCCCCGCCGTCGAGGATCGTCGCGGCCGGCCGCGTCGTCGTTCCAGGCCGACGCCTGGTCGCGCAGCCGCGCCCAGTGCGGTCGGAGCGCGTCGAGACAGGCCGGGAGTCCCCCGCTCGCCGCGAGGACCTGTCCCGTCGCGGTCGTGGAGCCGACCAGGAGCGCGTTCCGGTGCCGGAACTCCAGGGCGTCGATCCCCAGGCGCTCGGCAAGGGCGTCCATCAGCGCCTCGTGGGCCACGGCCGCCTGTGGGACGCCGAACCCGCGAAACGCGCCGGCCGGCGGGTTGTTCGTGTGGATCGCGCAGGTCGACGCAAGGACCGAGGGCACGCCGTACGGGC
>JBKJVO010000121.1:0-3124 GCA_046717305.1 Candidatus Limnocylindrales bacterium | reverse complement strand
CGAAGATCTTCACGATGTTCTCCGAGGAGGAGCGTCACGCCTGGGTCAAGAGCACGTTCGACGAGCAACGCGCGCTCGTCGCGATGTTCCCCGACATCTTCTTCGTCCCTCCCTACGTAGGACCGAGCGGCTGGGTCGGCGTCGTGATCTCGAAGGTCGACCCGCAGGAGATGCGCGAGCTCGTCACCGAGGCCTGGCGCATGACCGCTCAGCGCGAGCTCGTCGAGGCCTTCGACGGAGGGGCGGCCTGACATGCTGTCGATCCCCTGCCCGTGGTGCGGCCCGCGCGACGAGATCGAGTTCCGCTACGGGGGCCAGGCGCTCGTGGGGTATCCCGCGGACCCCGACGCACTCACCGACGAGGAGTGGGCCGACTTCCTGTTCATGCGCGACAACCCCAAGGGTGAGTTCGCCGAGCGCTGGTTCCACACGGCGGGGTGCCGTCGGTGGTTCAACGCCGTGCGTTCCACCGTCACGTACGGGTTCCGCTCGACGTACCCGCCGTTCACGGAGCCCCCGGCATGAGGCGCCTTCCCGTAGGCGGCAAGTGGATAGACCGGTCCCGGCCGCTCGGGTTCACGTTCGACGGGGTCGCCTACGAGGGGTTCGAGGGCGACACGCTGGCCAGCGCGCTGTGGGGAAGCGGCGTGGTCGGGGGGTTCGCCTCGCCGATCCTGGGGCGTCCGCGGGGCATCATGACCGACGGTCCCGAGGAGCCGAACGCGTTCGTCGCCGTGCTCGAGCCGTGGGTCGACCTGATCGTTCCGGCCACGACCGTCGCGCTCGTCGACGGGCTCGTGGCGGCCTCGCGCGCCGGGGTGGCGGACCTTGCCGACGCGCCGCCCGGGCGACCGGTGGCGCGGCACCGTCATCGTCACGTCGAGACCCTCGTCGTCGGCGGCGGACACGCGGGCGTGGGGGCGACGGCACACGCCGCTGCGAACGGCGATCGCGTGCTCCTCGTCGACGAGCGCCACGTCCCGCCCGAGGAGGCGCCGGCGGGCGAGAACGTGACGGTGCTGGTCGGCGCGACCGCCCTCGGCGTCTACGACGACGGCTACGTCGTGATCCACGAACGGCCGGCGGCACGGATCTGGCACGTGCGGGCCGGCCGGGTGATCCTCGCGGCTGGGGCACTGGAGCGGCCGGTCGCGTTCGTGGGCAACGACCTGCCCGGCGTGGTGCTGGCCGGCGCGGCGGCCCGTGCCGTGGAGCGGTACGGCGTCCTCCCCGGCGACCGGGCGGTGTTCTTCGCGACGAACGACTGGGGCCTGGCGGCTGCAAACGTGCTCCGCGAAGAGGGCGCGGAGGTCGTAACGATCGACGCGCGCGCCGGCGACCTAGTGCTGGCGGCTCGCGGGCGGGACCGGGTCCGCGAGGTGGTGGTCCGTCGAGGTGACGGCGCGCAAGAGGTGCTCGAGGCGGACCTGCTCGCGATCTCCGGCGGGTGGAACCCGAACCTCACGCTGTGGCGCGCCATCGGGGGCGGCCTTCGGTACGACGAGGAACGCGCCTGCTTCGTCCCGGACGGGAAAGGGCCGGCCTGGCTCTCCACCACGGGTGCGGCTGCGGGCGAGGTCCCGCCGAGCGCCGCCTTGTGGTCCGTGGAGGATGGTGAAGACGCCGAGAAGTACGTCGACCTGCAGCGCGACTAGACCGTGGCCGACATCCGAGGCGCGTTGGGCCTTGGCCTGCGATCGGTCGAGCACGTGAAGCGCGCGACCTACATCGGCACCGCGGTCGACCAGGGACGGACCGGCGGCGTGGTCGTGGCCGAGATCGTGAACGCGCTGCTCGGCGACGCACCGGGCGCGCAGGGACCGACCTCCGCGCGCCCACCCGCGGTTCCCGTGACCTACTCCGCGCTCGCCGGCCCGTACCGCGGCGACCTGCTCGACCCGGTCCGCACGACGCCGATCCACGCGTGGCACGTCGAGCGAGGCGCCGTGTTCGAGGACGTCGGGCAGTGGAAACGGCCGTGGTTCTTCCCGCGCGAGGGCGAGTCGATGGACGAGGCGGTCGCGCGCGAATGCCTGGCGGTACGGGGCGCGGCGGGCGCGATGGACGCCTCGACGCTCGGCAAGATCGACGTGGTCGGTGCCGACGCCGGCGTGTTCCTGGACCATATGTACACGAACCGGATGTCGAACCTGGCCGTGGGCGCGATCCGCTACGGGATGATGCTCGGGTTGGACGGGATGGTCGCCGACGACGGCGTCGCGATGCGCCTTTCCCAGGACCGCTACCTGGTGACGACGACGACCTCGGGCGCCGCGATGGTGCTCGACCGGTTCGAGGAATGGCTGCAGACCGAGTGGCCCGAGCTGCGCGTATCGTGCACGAGCGTGACCGAACAATGGGCCGTGGTCGCGGTGAACGGCCCGAAGGCTCGAGCGGTGGTCGCGGCCGCAGGCACCGACGTCGACCTGTCACCCGAGGCGTTCCCGTTCATGACGTTCCGCGACGGGATCGTCGCGGGCGTGCCTGCACGGCTGGCGCGCGTGTCCTTCTCGGGCGAGCTCGCGTACGAGCTGCACGTGGCGGGCTGGCACGGGCGGCACGTGTGGGATTCGGTAGTGGCCGCGGGCGCGCCGCTTGACCTCGAGCCGTACGGGACCGAGGCGATGCACGTGCTGCGCGCCGAGAAGGGTTACGTGATCGTCGGCCAGGACACCGACGGGACCGTGACCCCCCACGACCTCGGGATGGACTGGATCGTGAACCCGAGCAAAGGCGACTTCGTGGGCCGTCGTTCGCTCAGGCGCGCCGACACGATCCGCCCGGACCGCAAGCAGCTCGTCGGCCT
Organism: Candidatus Limnocylindrales bacterium; assembly: GCA_046717305.1. GTDB lineage: Bacteria > Chloroflexota > Limnocylindria > Limnocylindrales > CSP1-4 > UBA5189. The sequence goes on along the minus strand of JBKJVO010000121.1, from coordinate 318 downwards.
GCTGCCCGAAGACCCGCAGGCCCTTCTGCCCGAGGGCGCCCAACTGGTCCTTCGGGACACCGGCCGGATCCCGATGCCGATGGCCGGCCACGTCACCTCCTCGTACCGGAGCCCGGCCCTCGGGCGCACGTTCGCGCTCGCGATGGTGGAGGGCGGCCACGGGCTGCACGGACGGACGGTCTTCGCGCCGCTGCCCGAGGGCACGATCGCGGCTACCGTGACGGGCCCGGTGGCCTACGACCCGGAGGGAGCGCGCCGTGACGGCTAGGAGCGCGCTCGCTTACAGGGCCACCGACCTCGCGCGGCTGGAGGCGGTCG
>JBKJVO010000120.1:0-2742 GCA_046717305.1 Candidatus Limnocylindrales bacterium | reverse complement strand
CGCGGCGGCACGGACCGTGGAGACGGCGGCTCGCGAGGTCACCGCGGAGCGGCGACTGCTGGACCGCCTCCACCCGGCAACGCGGCTGGCCGCCGCGCGGGAACGAGCCGGGGAGTTCCTCGAGCGTGCGACGCGGGCGGCCCGGGCCCGAATCGCGGACGGCCGGCGTCTCGACGAACGGCTTGCGGAGCGTCTGCCGGGCCTGGTGGCGCGGCGGACGTCACTCGCCGCGGCGCAGCTTGCCGCCGCGGGTTCCACACTTGGGGCGCTCGGCCCCGGGGCGACCCTGGGGCGCGGCTACGCCATCGTCCGTCGCACGGCCGATGGCGCCATTGTGCGCGATCCGGACGAGGCAGCAGCCGGCACGGGACTGTCCGTCCGCGTTGCGCGCGGCGAGTTCCCCGCCACGGCCGGACTTCGAGGTGGCGCCGAGGCCGCATCGCCCGATGGGGCGACGGCGTGACCGTCGGCCTGGGTGAGATCCTGGCCTTCCTCGGTTTCAGCGCGGTCGTCGGGACGGTCGGGGTGGCGTTGGGTATCTTCTTCCTGGCGCCGCGCATCTCGCGGCTCCTGGATCAGAGCGACGAGGAGCCCGATGCCGGTGACGACTGACGCCCCGATCGATGGCCTCGCGTTCGACGCCGCCCTTGCCGAGCTCCAGCGGACGGTCGCCGAGCTCGAGACCGGGGGGCAGCCCCTCGAGCGCTCGATCGCGCTCTACGAACGCGGCGTGGCGCTGCACGAACGTTGTGCGGCGCTCCTCGCCGAGGCCGAATTGAAGGTCCAACAGCTGGTGACCCGCGCTGGTGGCGCGTTGGCCGCCATCGACGTCCGCCCGGAGGATGCGCGCGAGGCTGAGTAGGCCAGGTCAGCCGGGCCGAGCGCCGACGAGGGCGCGTGCGGAGACGCCGGAATCCGGCGGACATCACGACGGCAGTGTACCGTCCGGCTCGTGTCATCCATCCTCAAGGGCCTCACCGGGCCGGGCGATCTGCGCGGGCTCGACGAGGGGCAGCTCGCCGTTCTGGCGGCCGAGCTTCGCGAGACGATCATCGGGACGGTCGCCTCGACGGGCGGCCATCTCGGCTCATCGCTCGGGGTGGTGGAGCTGACGCTCGCCCTCCACCGGCTCCTCGAGTCCCCGCGGGACCGGATCGTCTGGGACACCGGCCACCAGGCGTACGCACACAAGCTCCTCACGGGACGGCTCGAGCGGTTCGGGACGCTTCGCCAGATGGACGGGATCGGCGGATTCCCGCGGCGTTCGGAGAGCGAGCACGACGTCTTCGACGGCGGACATGCGGGGACCGGGCTGTCCATCGCCCAGGGTCTCGCCACCGCCCGCGACCTGCGCCACGGTATGGAGCGGATCGCGGTGATCGTGGGCGACGCGGCACTGATGAGCGGGATCTCGCTCGAGGCGCTCAACGACATCGGGCACCGCGGCACCCACATGCTCATCGTCCTGAACGACAACGAGATGTCGATCAGCCCGACCGTCGGCGCGTTCTCGACGTATCTCTCGAAGATCAAGCTGAGCCAGGCGTGGCAGCAGAGCAAGACTGCCTACGACAGCCTTGTGGAGCGCCTGCCGGTCATCGGCGGGAGCGCCCTCGAATGGAGCCAGCGGCTTCGCCGGTCCGTGGTCAACCTTGCCTCGCCCGGGCAGCTGTTCGAGGACCTCGGGATCACCTACATCGGCGTCGTCCCGGGCCACGATCTCCATGCCCTCCTCGAGACCTTCACACGCGTGCTGGAGCTCAAGGGTCCGGTGATCGTCCACGTGCGGACCCAGAAGGGGCGCGGCTACCGTCCCGCCGAGACGGACCAGGTCTCGTTCCACGGCGCCGCCCTGCCGCCGATGGACCTCGCGCCGAACCCGGACGCGCACGGCCACGGCCATGGGCCGCGCCAGATCGGGTCTTCCATGCCCCACGGCGCCGGATCGAACGGCGACGCCGTGCCGCCGACCACCCTGCCGGACGCACCGAAGAAGAATCCGAACTACACCGCGGTCTTTGCCGACGAGCTGGTCGAGCTCGCGAGGGCTGACCGTCGGATCGTCGGCATCACAGCCGGCATGCCGACCGGGACCGGGATGGCGAAATTCCACGCCGCCTTTCCGGAACGGACGATCGACGTCGGGATCGCCGAGCAGCATGCGCTGACCGTGGCGACCGGCCTGGCGCTCGGTGGCATGCGCCCGGTGGTGGCCATCTACTCGACGTTCCTCCAGCGCGCCTTCGACCAGACCGTCCACGACGTCTGCCAGAACGACGTGCCGGTGGTCATCGGGGTAGATCGAGCTGGGCTCGTGGGCGAGGACGGCACGTCGCACCAGGGCATGTTCACGATCCCGGCCCAGCGCCAGCTCCCGTACCTCGTGATCGCCAGCCCGAAGGACGAGCAGGAACTGCGTGGACTCCTTCGTTCTGCGCTCGCGCAGGATCATCCGTTCACCCTTCACTATCCGCGCGACCCGGGTCTCGGGTTGCCGGCAGTGGATCTGGTGGCCATCCCCGTCGGGCACGGCGAAGTGCTGCGCGAGGGTCGCGACGTCCTGTTTGTCGGCTTCGGACCGATCGTGATGCGTGCCCTGGCGGCCGCCGATGCGCTTGAGCGGGATGGCTGGTCCATCGGTGTCGTGAATGCCCGGTTCGCCAAGCCCCTCGATCGCCAGCTGATCCTGGATGCCGCGCGCGGCAAGCGCCTCGTGGTGACGTTCGAGGAGAGCGTCGTGAC
>JBKJVO010000119.1:0-3501 GCA_046717305.1 Candidatus Limnocylindrales bacterium | reverse complement strand
CGTTCCAGAAGGTCGCGCCCACCGGCGTCATCGTCGAGCGCGGGATGACCCACGACGGCCTCGGCAAGTACCTCTCCCAGGTCATCGAGAAGGCGACCCGCCCCACGGCCGAAAACGTCGGCATCCTCAGGGAGCGCGAAGTCGACGTGATGGTCTCGTACCTCCCGGTCGGCAGCGAGCAGGCGACCAAGTGGTACGTCGAGCAGGCGCTCCAGGCCGGCGTCGCGTTCGTCAACGCGATCCCCGTGTTCATCGGCCGTGAGCCGTACTGGCAGCGCCGGTTCGCCGAGCGCGGCCTCCCGGTCATCGGCGACGACATCAAGAGCCAGGTCGGCGCGACGATCAGCCACCGCGTCCTGACCCGCCTGTTCATGGACCGCGGCGTCCGTCTGGACCGGACGTATCAGCTGAACTTCGGCGGCAACACGGACTTCCTGAACATGCTGGAGCGCGAGCGCCTGGAGTCCAAGAAGATCAGCAAGACGAACGCCGTCACGTCCATGCTCGACTACGAGATGGACCCGGACGACGTCCACGTCGGCCCGAGCGACCACGTGCCGTGGCTGCTGGACCGGAAGTGGTGCTACATCCGGATGGAGGGCACCACCTTCGGCGACGTGCCGCTCAACGCCGAACTCAAGCTGGAGGTCTGGGACAGCCCGAACAGTGCCGGCGTCATCACGGACGCCATCCGCTGCCTGAAGCTGGCCCTGGATCGCGGTCTCAAGGGCACCCTCGTCGCCCCGTCGAGCTACTTCATGAAGAGCCCGCCGCAGCAGATCCACGACGACATCGCGTTCAATCGCGTCGAGGCGTTCATCCGCGGCGACGACAACGAGACCCTCGTCGGGACCGAGGCGCCGCAGAAGCGGACGCTGCGGAAGATGGCCGGCTCGAAGGCGAAGGTCGCCGCCGCCGCCAAGTGACCGACCGAGGGCAGCGGCTGGACTCGCCGCACAAGCGGATCCGGCCGGGTTCCCGCATCTTCGAGCGGGCGGTCGTCGTCGGCTACCGGGCGGTGGCCTGGTTCATCTCGCACGTGCCACCGGCCATTCCCCGGTTCATCCTGTCCCGTGGCGCCCAGCTGTCGTATCTCCTGTGGCCCACGAAGCGGCACTGGTCGAACGCGAACTTCGGACACGTTCTCGGCCTGCCGCCCGAGCATCCGCGCGTCCGGCGGACCGCACTCGCCGCCTACAAGCTGTACGGCCGCTACGTCGTGGAGCTCGCGCGCCTGCCGCGACTCGCCCGTGAGCACGCCGACCAGCTGGTGCCCGAGTTCGATACCGTCGGGCTCCGCCGCATCTGGGACGACTCGAAGGGTGGCCTGATCTTCAGCATGGGCCACGTTGGCAACGGCGAGGCGGCGGCGGCCGGTGTCGCCTCGCGGGGCTGGCCGATCAACGTCGTCGCTGACGACTCATCCTTCCCGGAGATGTTCGAGGAGTTCAGCCGGACCCGCGAGCAATGGGGGGTCCACATCATCCCGTGGCGCAACCTCCGCGAGCTCTACACCGTGCTCCGACGGCGGGAGATGGTCGCGCTGCTCATCGACTGGGGGTACCGCCCGGACGGCATCCCCGTCCGGCTGTTCGACGCCTGGACCACGTTCCCCGCCGGTCCGGCGACCCTCGCCGCAAAGACCGGCTCGCGGATCCTTCCTGTCTCGATCCACCGCAACCCGGACAACCGGACGTACTCGATCTCTTGGGCGGACCCGATCGAGGTGCCGTCCTCGGACGCGGCTACGCTGCAGGCCGTAACCCAGCGGATGGCCGACGCGTTCGCGGCGACGGTCGCGCGCGCGCCTGAGCAGTGGTACTCGTTCAAGCCGGTCTGGCCCGCCGACCCGGCCGAGCAGGATGTGCTCGCCCGGCGGGCGGCGGCCATGCAGGCGAACCAACCGCTGCGGGCAACCGCATGACCGAGGAGCGCGCGGCGGAGATGCCGGCGGCCTCGGTGCCGGCACCGGGCGCCATCCCGACCGAGGGCGCGATCCCGGCCCCGGCTGGCGCCACCGTCCGGCAGCGCGTCCGAATCCGACTCATCGCGGCGGCGGCGCAACTCCTCATGGCTCTCCCGGAAGGACCGGTGAATGCGCTCGGCGACGCGCTCGGCGAGTTCTGGTACCGGGCCTCGCCCGATCGGGCCGCGCGGGCGCGACGCAACTACCGCCGCGTAGCGAAGCATCTGGTCGCCCGGGATCTCGGCGGCGCGCGGATCCGTGCCGCCGCCACCCACGACCGGGCGCTCGAGCAGGTGGTCCGCTCCGCCTTCCGGCACGCCGTCCGCTACTACCTGGACATGGCCCGTCTCCCGGGACGGAGCAACGCCGAACTCGAGGGGCGGCTGATCATCGAGACGCCCGAGTCCGTCGAACAGGCGTTCGGCAGGCCGGGGCCGCTCCTCTTCGTGGCGATGCACTTCGGCGCGGTCGAGTACCCAGCGCTGTACGCAGTCGCCCGGACGGGACACCACGTGACCGCTCCGATGGAGACGCTCGGCGACCCCGCGCTGCAGGCGTGGATCGCCCGCACGCGTGGATCCGTCGGGGTGGACCTCGTGACGCTTCGCGAGGCGCGGCGTGCGCTGACCGCCGCTCTCGGGCGCGGCGAGCCGGTGGGCATGGTTGCGGACCGGAACGTCGCCGGCGGTGCGATCGACATTCCGTTCTTCGGCGCGACGGCGCCCCTGCCCATGGGACCCGGCCTGCTCGCAATGGAGCACGGCCTTCCGATCTGGGTCGCCGCCGTCCGCCGGGCGCAGGGCGGCACCTATCGCGGTCAGCTCCGTCGCGTGGACATTCCTGTCGACGGAACGCGCCGAGCGCGCCTCACCGCGGCGATGACGGGGGTCGCCCGGGCGATGGAGGAGGCGATCGCCGAGGCGCCCGAGCAGTGGTGGTCAGCCTTCTCCCCGATCTGGCCGGACCTGGATCCGGAGGCTCGGACGGGCAGTGGTCGGCTCGAGCCCGAGGTTCCGCGATGACGGACCGGCTCGGTCGCGCCGACCTGCACATCCACACGCTGGCCTCGGACGGAACCGCCGGCGCCATCGCCATCCTCGAGCACGTCGAGGCGAACCTCGACCTGGACGTCATCGCGATCACGGATCACGAGCGGATCGATGCCGCGCGCGCCGCGCGGACCATCGCCCGGGAGCGCGGCTATCGCGTGGAAGTCGTGATCGGCGAGGAGGTCACGACCCTGGGCGGACACCTCCTCGCGCTGTGGGTCGAGGAGATCGTCAAACCATTCCGGTCCCTGCGCAGCACGATCGCAGCCATCCACGATCAGGGCGGGCTCGCCATCCCGGCCCATCCGCTCGTCCCGTACCCGTTGTGTGCCCAGGGCTTTGTCCTGCGCCGCCTCCTCGAGGACCAGCCGCGTTTCCGGCCGGACGGCATCGAGGCGTTCAACCCGACGCCGCTCGGGCGACCGTGGCACGCTCGCGTCGTGCGCGGCGGGGGGGCGCACGCGCGGGCGCGGATAGGGCGCGCCG
>JBKJVO010000118.1:0-7684 GCA_046717305.1 Candidatus Limnocylindrales bacterium | reverse complement strand
GCCCAGAGGTCCGTGCCGTCGGCAAGGGTGGACTCCATCCACGTGGCGTGTTCCGCGACCGCCACCTGCGCCCGCTCGACCGCACGGTGGAGGCGCCGGACGTCGGCGGAAGAGAGCCCAACGGTCGCGGCGGCGGCGAGGATCTCCGCAAGAAACGACGGCAGGTCCCGCGCCGACGCGATCGCCAGCTCCTGCCACGAGCGGACCTGGGGCCGGACCGCCCGCGTCCGATGCGCGACCAGATGCTCCGGGACGGCCTCCAGCCGGCCGGCCATCGCGGCATAGCGCTCGGCCGGCGTGCCGAAGTCGCGCGTGAACAGGGGGAAGAGCGCGTCGCCCACCGCATCGATCCCCGACGAGTGCCGCTCCCAGCGTCTGATGACGTCGGCGTCGAAGATCGCTCGACGGACGTTGTGGATCTCCAGGTCCCGCTCGAAACGGGCGGCCCCGGACAGTTCCGACGCATCGATCGCCTCGATCTCGGCGAGGTGGTCTCGCTCGGCCTCGATCTCGCCGAGGACCTGATCCCGGCTCGCATCGGGGAGCCGGTCGTCCCACGCGTGGATGCCGAGGTACGTGGCAAGGACCGGGTCGTCTGCCACGACCCGGGCAAAGCGCGCCTCGACGAGGTCGTAGAACGCGTCGTCGAGCGGCCCGCGGTCAGGCGCGACGGCGGGACGGGGGAGAGCGACGCCGCCGAGGATCCGCCGCTCGGTCACGCGGGGCGCCCTGCCAGCGCAGCGGTCGACCGGGTCCCAGCCGTTTCGCCGAGCGCACCGCGGACCGCCGCGATCGCCGTCTCGATGTCCCGCTCCCCGATCCCGACGTGGGTCAAGGCCCGGATCTGGTCCCGCGGGTACTCCTCCATGACGACACCGCGTGTTCGGAGGGCATCGAGAAACACGCGTGGATCGCGTTCGACCGCGAACAGCACGAAGTTCGTCCGCGCGCGCGCCGGATCCAGCGGGCCGGGCTCCGGCTGGGCGACACCACCCGGCGAGACGATCCCGGGCATGCCGGCAAGAGCCTCGGCCAGGCGATGGGCGTTCGCATGGTCCTCGGCAAGGCGCTCGATCATTCCCGCCGGACCGTCGCGCAGGGCAACGAGTCCCGCGGCCGCGAGGATCCCGGCCTGACGCATTCCGCCGCCGAGGAGCTTGCGGGCCCGGCGCGCCCGCCGGATGAACTCGCGGGTTCCCACGACGACGCTCCCGACCGGGCAGCCGAGACCTTTTGACAGGCAGAACGACACGCTGTCCGCGGGCGCCGCCAGCTCGCGGGCCGGTGTCCACAGGGCGACCACCGCGTTCCAGAATCGGGCCCCATCGACGTGGAGCGGGACGCCGCGCTCGTGGGCGATCGCCGCCACGGCGGCGGTGTACGCCACCGACAGCGGTTGGCCCATCGAGTGGGCGTGGGTGTTCTCGAGCGCAACGAGCGCGGTGATCGGCATGTGGACATCGCTCGCGTCGCGGAACGCGTCGCGGACGGCGGCCGGATCCATCGTGCCGTCGGACTGCTCGCGGATCGTGCGGACTGACGCGCCTACGACCACGGCGTGACCCGCCGCTTCGTCGAGGACGGGGTGCGCGTGCTGCCCGGCGATGACCTCACCGCCTCGAGGCACGTGGGCCATCATCGAGACCAGGTTGCCCATCGTGCCGGAGGCGACGAAGAGCCCGGCCTCCTTGCCGAGCAGCTCGGCGGCGCGCTCCTCGAGCGCGATGACGGTGGGGTCGTCGCCCCGCACGTCGTCGCCGACCTCGGCTGCCGCCATGGCGCGGCGCATCTCGGGGGTCGGCTTGGTGACAGTGTCGGACCGCAGGTCGATCAGCTCCATCGGCCCGCGCAGGATACCGCGTCACGCGGGCCGGACCGGCGAACGGTCTCGAAACCGGGGTGTAGCCTGCCGTGACCATGGGTCGCCGTCCCGAACCAGAGACCATCGACGCGGGTCCGCCGCGGGAGCCCATCCGGCCGGACGTGGGCTACCGCGTCGGGGCCCGGATCAGCGCGGGCGGTGCGGGCCGGACCCGGTTGGCCGGCGCGGTCGCGATCGGGATCGTCCTCGCCGGGATTGCACTCGCGGCGATCGGACGTCTGCTCCCGGCGATTCCGGAGCTGCCGGGCGCCTCGCTCTCCGCCCGGCCGGTCGCCACGGCCCTGCCGGTCGTCGCTGTTCTCCGACCCCCCGCCCCGACCCGCCTCCTCCCGATCGCCGCCGGCGGTTTGCGCTGGCTCGACCCCGTGAACGGGTCCATGTCCGGGGATGCGTACACCGCGCCCCGGGGTGGTCTCTTCGTGGATGCCGAGGGTCACGGGCTGTGCGTCTGTCTGGAGCTTCCGTGGGCCCAGGACAGGCTCGTCACGCGGGTCACCCTGCGCCGCTACTCGGGGAGCGGTGAGGAAGTCGCCCGGGTGACCCTGTACGAGCTCGAAACGATCGATCGTGGGGTCTTCGGCGATCCGATCCAGGTCGAAGCGGCGATCGCACCCGACGGGCGCCATCTGTGGATCGCCCACGCGGTCCGCGCCGCCGGCGCCTGGGAGATCGGGATCGACCGCGTGGACCTCGCCTCGCTCTCGGTCGACGCCTCGCGCGCGCTCGATCCGATCCCGGTCCCGGGACCGGAGGATCAGGGCCTCCTCGGTCCGACCCCGGCGGGCTGGATCACCCACCAGAAGTCGGCAGTCGCGCTGAGCCTCCGCGTCTCGCCCGACGGATCGCGTCTCGCCGTGCTCGAGTCGGTCTCGTCCAATCCCGGCGTGGACGCACGCCTGCCGTCCTACCAGCAGGCGCGCCTCGTCGTGGCGTCCGATCTTGCCCCCGACACGGTGCCGGACCTCGCCGTCCCGGCCCACGACGCAAGCGACGACCCCTGCGCGAGCGAGCTGTCGGCGTGGGCGACGAACCGCCACTTCGTGATGATCTGCAGCCGTCCCGAGGGCGAGGGCGTCCAGCCGTTCGTGCGGATCGAAACCCAGAAGGATCTGACGCGCGACGTGAATGCCGGGCCGCCAGTCGGGTCGCGCGACTCGGCGTGGCTCCTGGACGCGCGCCAGGGCGTCGTGTACCGCTGGTCCAGCCTCGCGCACGTCCTCACCCGACTGCATGTCGCCTCAGGGACCGTCGGAACGCTCGCGATCGACCGAACCCAGGTCGGCGCTGGTGACATGGGGACGTGGCCGGCATCCAGCGGCAGCGAGCCGCCGTGGGCGTCGCTCGCCGGGGCGGACCTGTTCCTGGAGCGGGCGCGGATGGTCGGATCGGCGGACGGAAAGGTCATCTACGCGCTCGGGTATCGGAGTGTTGCCGACGACGTGCGGGACGACCGGATCGCCTCGACCGGGATCTGGGTCTTCGATTCGGACCGCACCGAGCTGGTCGCCCACTGGGCGCCGACCGCCCTGTACGACCAGATCGCGTTCAGCCCAGGCTGGGAGCGGCTCGTGACGCTCGCCCTGCCGGGCTCGGACGGAGACGGAAACGCGGCCGAATGGTCCACGTCGATGCGGTTCCACGACCCGCGCAGCGGACAGGTCGTGGAGGTGCTCGGCGACGTCGTGGAGGCGAGCGGGTTCGTGCCCACCATCCTCGTCCCGAACGCTCCGCGCGGGATCGCTGGCTTCTGACGGGCCTTGTGGCTTCTGACAGGGGTCCGCCGGCCTGCTATTCTCCGCACTCGCCGCACGGACCCGTGGTGTAGCGGCCCAACATGCCAGCCTGTCACGCTGGAGATCGCCGGTTCGAATCCGGTCGGGTCCGCCATCAATCCGATTCCACCCGACGCCCCGTTCGCCCGCCCGAACGGGGCGTCTCCTTGTCCGGGGTACCCTGCCGACGTGGGATCTGACGCTCGGTCGCGGCCGCTCATCGCCGTCCTGCTCGTCGCCCTTGTGAGTGTCGCGTGCGAGCCGACGACCACCCCGCCAACTTCACGGACCTCGGCTTTGTCGCCCGAGCCGACCGTGGCGGTCGTTCCGGCGACCGCGGTTCCGGCGACCGCGGTTCCAACCCCGACCGTCGTCCATCGGCCGCTCGTTCCCGTCACCGACTTCCGCGCCCCCTGGACGGAGACGTCGGCCGCGGAGGTCGCTGCGGTGCTTGCCGGAGCCTCGGATCGGTACGATGCCATCGAGGTCGTGGAGTCCCAGCGGTTCAAGGTCCTGGCCGCGCTCGGCCTCGGGCTCCCGGAGGAGGGGGCGCCCTTCATGCTCGCCCCGGACATCGCGACGCTCCGGATGGACCTCGCAGCGAACCGGAAGCGTCTCGCGTTCCTCCTCGCGGACGACGTGGATCCGAGCGTCCGGGCCCTTGGCTGGGAGGGCTCGTTCCTGTTCGGCGGGGAGCGGGTGGCGACCGCGGCGGAATGGCCGCTCCAGGCGAGCTTCACCGCCGGCGCTGGCTCGCAGCCGGACGTGCCGCCCAGCCGATACGACCCCTCGACCGCGTGGACGCTCGTCGCGGGCGGCGACATCCTCCTGGACCGCGGCGTGTCGGTGGCCATCCGGGCGTCCGACCGAGGCGTTGACTTCCCGTTCGACGGCGGGACCGTGAAGATCACGTCCCGCTGCAAGGACTGCTCGGTCTTCGGTTGGGATCTGCCCCGGACCGAGCGGACCGGGAACGAGGGCGCGGTGCGCGACCTGCTGACCGGTGCCGATCTCGTGATCGCCAACTTCGAGAACCCGGCTCCCGATGCCTTCCGGTTCCACGGTTCGGGCACGGTCTTCAGTGCGGATCCGGCCTATATCGAGGGCCTCGTCAATGCCGGGATCGACTACGTCTCGCTCGGGAACAACCACATCCGCGATGCCGGCGCGAAGGGCATCCTCGACACGATCGAGAACCTGGACGGCTTCGGGATTGCCCACAGCGGGGCGGGCGCCGATCTTGCCGCGGCGCGGACGCCGGCCGTCCTCGAGGCCGGCGGCGTCACGGTCGCCGTCCTCGGCTACGACACCATCGCCGGCGGCTACTTCGCCGCGGCCGACCGGGCCGGCAGCGCGCCCCTGACCGCGGAGAACGTCCGCGCGGACGTGGCCGCGGCCCGGGCGGCCGGCGCGGACCTCGTGATCGTCTTCCCGCACTGGGGCACGGAGTACGACCCCACGCCGTTCGCCGGCCAGCGGAAGCTCGCCGAGGCGGCCATCGACGCCGGCGCCGACATGGTCATCGGCAACCACGCCCACTGGGCGGCGGGTATTGAGATCTACGCGGGCAAGCCGATCTGGTACGCCCTCGGCAACTTTGTCTTCGACCAGTCCTGGTCCGAGCCCACGATGGAAGGGGTCACGCTGGAGCTGACGTTCGACGGTGCGCGGCTCGTCCAGGTCCGGATGCGGCCGCACCTCATCCTCGACAAGGCCCAGCCGAACTTCATGGACCCGGCCGGCAGTGGCGCGGTCGTCATGGGCCAGGTTTGGGCGGCGTCAGCGGGTCTGCTGCCCTGGTAGTCGCCGGAGCCGACCGACACTGCGCTGCTCACCCTTCTCGCGCGAGCCCCGGTTTGGCGCCCCGCGGTTGTGGCGCCCCGCGGTTGTGGCGCCCCGTGATGATGGGAGCATCATTTCGGCGGGTCGCCGCCCGCCAAGCTCCATCGGCCAGGCCGAACGCCGTCCCTGGAGCACGACGCCCTCGCGGTTTCCGTGAAGGCCGGACGCTCGGATCGCCCCGCCGGAACGCGGGCTCGGCCGTGGAGCCCGGCATATCCCCGGGGAAGCCGGGAGTTTGATGCTGGGGGCATCACGGGCCGGATCAGGGCCGGCGGGCCGGTCAGTCGAGGCCGGCGAAGACGTCAGATTCGAGGGTCTGCGTCGAGACGAGCGACTCGCGGAGGATGTAGGCCTCCTTCGCCCAGAACTCGCGCCAGGCCTCCTGGCCGAACCGGAGGAACGGGCTGTTCGGGCTCATCTGGGTGACGTGGCGCCAGATCGCGGCCCACTTGCGGTCGAGGACGTCGGCGATGTCGATCCAGGTCGTGATCGACTCGTCCGGGACGAGCATCTTCGCCATGCGGGCGCGGAAGAGTCTGCGCTCCGCGGGCGTCGCCTCGTCCGGCTCGGACCAGAAGCTCTTCTCGCCGAGCGCCTCCATCCGGTCGCGCATCGCGTTCCGCACCGAGGCCGGGATCGCCTGCTCGTAGAGTTTCGAGGGTGCCCAGGGCTCAAGGCCGCCGTCCGCCTCGGCCGGGCCCGTGCCACCGTGCTCGGGGGCGAGCTGCTCCGGGTACCAGGCGGGGTCGCCCGCCCGGGCGAAGGCCCGCACGGAGACGTCATGAACTCGGATGTGGTCAGGATGGCCGTACCCACCGAAGTCGTTGTAGGTCGTCATGACGTCGGGCCTTGACCGGCGCACGAACCAGGTCAGGCGGCGGGCGGCCTCGTCCAGGTCGGCCTGCCAGAAGCACCGCGGATCGCGGTTGCCGTCCGTGCCCATCATTCCTGAGTCGCGGTAGCCCAGGCTCTCCCACTCGGTGACGCCAAGCTCGCCCATCGCGGCCTCGAGCTCAGCGGCCCGGATCTCGCCGAGGCGCCGATGGTTGTCGGGCGTGTCCATCTCGGGCACCACGATCTCCCCCAGCTCGCCGCGGGTGCAGGTCACGAGGACGACGCGGTGGCCGTCGCGGACGGCCTTTGCCATCAGCCCGCCGGTACCGATCGTCTCGTCGTCTGGGTGGGCGTGAACGGTCATGAGGGTGCGGCGACGCGGGGCGATCATCGCGGGATCGTAGCGCGTGGTCGCCCAGAGGTCCCGGGGCGGGTCGGTACCATCGACCAGCGGACGGAGCAGACCCCGAGATCGATGCTCCTTCGGTGATCGGATCAATCGGCCGTCGTCTTCGAATCGTCCTTGCTCAACCGGATCCGAATGTGGCTGCGTCCGGCCCTCAGGCGGACGAAGTCCCCGAGGTTGAGTTCGTCGCGTACGCGGAGGACGGACGCCTCTCCGGCCGGCTTCGCCTCGACAGCTCACGTCTCACCGACATGCTCAACGGCCACGACGAGTTCCTGCTGGAGCACGTCCAGGCGGAGCATGTGCCCGAAGGCGGAACCGTGATGATCCCGGAGTTCCTCGTCCGACGCGACGAGCTGCTCCTCGTCCGCGCGACGGGACCTCGCGGTGACCAGACCCGCCGGACGCGGACGATGTCACGGGCGATCACGCTGCGGACCGGCCCGTACCTCGTCTCGGGCAACGTCCACACTGCCGCGGGGATCGACCCGTTCGTCTTCTTCCGACGTCGCCGCCCGATGATCCCGCTGACCGACGCTACGATCGAGTACGCGACGGCAGCCGGCCCGGTGCGCGAAGACGCGGGCACGGTCGTCGTGAACCGCGACCTCATGGACTGGGTGCGCGCGGCCGACGCCGACGCCGCGCCGATCACGCAATTGTTGCAACCGGGTCCGAGGACCTCGAACCCGTGTCAATCTGGCGCAGGTCGCTCACCCATCCAGGCTGGGATGTCGCGGGGCGAGACGATCCGACCGTAACATGCGTCGCAACGGCCCTTCCTCCACGGGCCAGGGTCACGTGAGCGAGTCGTTCATCCGTCGGTGGCGGGGCCGCTGTCGATGACCTCGCGCGCCCACCCGTAGGCGGCTGCCGTCGCTGGGAATCCGGCGGTCGGGACCGCGATGACGATCGCGTGCAGGAGCTCCTCGGGGCTGAGCCCCTCGG
>JBKJVO010000117.1:0-3388 GCA_046717305.1 Candidatus Limnocylindrales bacterium | reverse complement strand
CCAGTGGTCCTAGCCCATTGGTATAGTCGCGTGACATCGGGGCGGTGCTAAGGTGGTGCCACCTGTCACACGACGTCCGGGGAGGAATATTCACTTGAAGCGCTCGAATCGGCTGATCCTGCTCATCGGCGTCTTTCTCGCCGCTCTGGCCTTTGTCTTCGTGGTCGTCCTGCTCAGCGGGGGCGGGGGCGGGGGCGGGGGCGGCACGGCCGCCAGCGCGCCGCCGTCGAAGCTCGCCACGGTCGTCGCCGCGCGCGACATCCCGCTCGGGGTGACCGTCACGGCCGCGATGGTGACGACCCAGGAGATTCTGGTCGAGAATCGCGGCGCCGGGGCGCTCGGTGACGTGAGCCAGGCGATCGGCCAGGTCGCCCGCGCATCGATCGGGAAGGGCCAGCAGGTCACGTCGCTCCACTTCATCGACGTTTCGAACGCGCGGCTCGAATGCCCTGCCGGCTTCACCTGCATCGCGGTGCAGGTGGACCAGCTGTCCGGCGTCGGCACGCTCATCAAGACGGGCGATTTCGTGGACCTCGTGGCGAGCGTCAGCCCCACGTTCCCGCTCAACTACTTCGTCGAGAACGCGACCATCCCGACAGCGGACGGGGCGAAATACGACCCGACCAGCGTCAAGGTCCTCCTGCAGGGTCTCCAGGTCGTGGCGACCCTTCTCCCGCCGCCGCCCACGACGGAGACCGGCGCCGCGACGCCCGCGCCCGCATCGGGCCAGACCGTCCTCAACGGGCAGCAGGAGATCGTCATCCTCGCGGTCACGCCGCAGCAGGCCGAGGTCGTCAAGTTCGTGCAGCTGGACGGGACCATCACGCTGACGCTCCGCTCTCCGAAGGACTTCGTCGACGCCGACGGTAACCCGATCGTGCCGGAGACGATCACGACCACGGGCGTCGTCCTCAAGACGATGATCGACAATTGGGGTGTCATCCCACCGCTGCCGATCATCGTGCCGGCTCCCAGCCCGCTTCCCTGATCCAGCGACGCCGGTAGCGGGAAGGTTCCGATCCTCGCCATGAGCGACCGCATCAAGGTCCTGATCGTCGACGACATCCCGGAGACGCGCGATCACCTCTCGAAGCTGCTCGGCTTCGAGGGTGACATCGACGTCGTGGGTGCCGCCGCGTCCGGGGCCGAGGCGATCCAGATGGCGGTGGCGCTGGGCCCGGATGTCGTGCTCATGGACATCAACATGCCGGATATGGACGGCATCGCCACGACCGAGCTGCTGGCGGTGCGGTACCCCAGCGCGGCCGTCGTGATGATGTCCGTGCAGGGTGAGGCGGATTACCTCCGCCGATCCATGCTCGCCGGCGCCCGTGAGTTCCTCGTCAAGCCGTTCAGCTCGGACGAGCTCACCGCGTCCATTCGACAGGTGTGGACGCGCGAGCGCGAAAAGCAGAGCCGGACCCAGGCGCCGGCGCCCACCCCGCTGCCTGGCGCGCCGGCCGGGACTGCGGGCGGCGAGGCGGGCACGGTCATCGCGATCTTCAGCCCGAAGGGTGGCGTGGGTCGAACCACGATCGCCGTCAACCTGGCGGTCGCCGCGGCCTCGCTTGGCGGCAAGCGGGTGGCCCTTATGGACGCCTCGTTCCAGTTCGGGGACGTGGGCGTCCTGCTCAACCTGAACCCGAAGAACAAGTCGATCGCGGACCTCGCGGTCCAGCTCCAGACCGGCGAGCCGGAGGAGATGGACACGTTCCTGATCAAGCACTCGTCGGGCATCCGCGTCCTGCTGGCTCCGCCCTCCCCGGAACAGGCCGAGCTCATCACGGCGCCGGTCGCCCGGGGGATCATCGAGCGCCTGCGCTCCGAGCACGACCTCGTCGTCGTGGACTGTCCGACGTCGTTCAACGAGGCGACCCTCGCGATCCTGGACTCGGCGGACCTGATCCTCACGCTGCTGAGCCTGGAGATCACGAGCATCAAGAACATGCGCCTCTTCCTGGAGGTCGCAGAACAGCTGGGCTACGGGCAGGGCAAGATCCGGCTCGTGCTCAACCGGGCGGACTCGACCCTCGGCATCCGCGTCGCGGACGTCGAGCACTCGATCGGCCGGAAGGTGGATCACACCATCGTGAGCGACGGTCGAAGCGTAGTGTACGCGCTCAACCGCGGCGTTCCATTCTTCCTGAGCAACCGCGAGGCACAGGTCTCGCAGGACGTTCTCAGGCTCGCGAATGCGGTCCTGGGGGCGGCACCGGCGGTTTCAATGGCGCACGACAAGTCGAACACGAAGGCAGCGGCGAAGAAGTCGCTGTTCGCATGGCGATGACCGGCATGCGCACACAGCCCTCGGGGGCGAGGAAGGGGTGGTGGCGATGTCCCTGCTGAAGCGAATCGAGAGTGCCCGACCGGGCCAGGGACCGGGGGGCGGCGCAGGCACACCCGCGCCGGCCGCTCCGTCGGGCGGTGGCGCCACGCCACCCGCTGCCGCGCCGTCCGCACCGCGCCTGACATCGCAGGCTCCGGTCCGGGAGTCGTTCCGGGATGTCAAGTTACGGATACAGAGCCGTGTCATCCAGGACCTGGACCCCAAGCTGGACCTCTCCAACCAGGTGGAGGTTCGCCGCCAGATCGAGGAGATCTTCGGCAAGGTCATCGACGAGGAGGGCCTCGCCCTCACGCGCGCCGAGCGCGTCCGGATGCTGGAGCAGATCACGGACGAGATCATCGGTCTCGGACCGCTGGAGCCCCTTCTCCGCGACGAGTCCATCTCCGAGATCATGGTCAACGGACCGCGCCAGATCTACATCGAGCGATCCGGCAAGCTCGAGCTCACGAACGTCGTCTTCCAGAACGACGACCACGTCATGCGAATCATCGATCGGATCATCGCCCCGATCGGCCGCCGCGTGGACGAGTCGTCGCCCATGGTCGATGCTCGCCTGACGGACGGCTCGCGCGTCAACGCGATCATCCCGCCGCTGTCGCTGGTGGGCCCCGTCATCACGATCCGGAAGTTCGCGGCCACCCCGTTCACCGTGGACGACCTGATCCGGTTCGGGACCGCCACGCCGGAGATGTTCGAGTTCCTCCGGGCCTGCGTGGAGGCGCGCCTCAACGGGTTCGTGTCCGGCGGCACGGGTTCCGGCAAGACGACCACCCTCAACGTGCTGTCGTCGTTCATCCCGAACGACGAACGGATCGTGACGATCGAGGACGCCGCCGAGCTCCAGCTTCGCCAGGAGCACGTCGTGACGCTTGAGTCGCGTCCGCCGAACATCGAGGGCTAGGGCGCCATCCCGATCCGGGAACTCGTCCGCAACGCCCTCCGTATGCGGCCCGACCGCATCGTCGTCGGCGAGGTCCGCGGCGGCGAGACGCTCGACATGCTCCAGGCTATGAACACGGGTCACGACGGCTCGATCAGCAC
>JBKJVO010000116.1:0-3938 GCA_046717305.1 Candidatus Limnocylindrales bacterium | reverse complement strand
CTTCACCCTGTACGGCGACGGCACCGTCATCTTCAAGGATGGTGCGGCGCCGCCGCCGAACGATGACGGCATCGCGCGGATACCCGCCTACCAGACGATCAGGCTCTCGGAGGACCAGATCCAGTCGTTCCTCGAGGCGGCAATCGCCGATGGCGGGCTCGGCGTCGCCCGCGACTACTACGGGTCGGGGGGTGCGGACCTCCCCACCGCGACGTTCACGGTCACCGCCGGCGGCGTGACCCGGTCCGTGAGCGTGATGGCTCTGGGGATGGACCGCGGGGCCGGCCCGGACACCCTCATCCTCCAGGCGCTTGCCGGGCTGGGCGACCGGATCCGGAACTTCGGGCGCGAGGTGGAGGGGGAGGCGGTCTGGGTCCCCGACCGGTGGCGCGGCGTCCTGACGCCTGACGGACGCAACCCGGCCGTGGCGTGGCCGTGGCCGGACATCGCGCCGGCGGAGTTCATCCAGCATCCGGAACCGGGGGCGCCGAGGTTCCCCGTCCGGACGATGTCTCCCGAGGAGATCGCGCTACTCGGGCTCGTCGGCATCGAGGGTGGGTTCAGCGGCCTCGGCCTCACGGGCCCGGACGGCCAAGCCTACGTCTTCGCGCTCCGCCCGTTGTTCCCCGACGAGGCGTACTGAGAATCGGCCGGTCCGCGGCTCCCGTTCGGGCCGTCTTCAGGCCTCGGCGTAGCGCTGGCCGGCGTACGACTGGAAGCGCGTCTGGCTCTTCTTGAACCAGAGCTGGATCTCACCGGTGGGGCCGTTGCGATGCTTGGCGAGCTTCACGTTGATGACCTCGCCGTCCGCGTCGGCGTCCTCGCCAGCCTTTTCCTTCTCCCGCCACAGGAAGATCACGAGGTCCGCGTCCTGTTCGATCGCGCCCGACTCGCGAAGGTCTGACAGGCGCGGTTCCTTCGACTCGCGCATCTCCGGCTGCCGCGACAGCTGGGACAGCGCGATGACCGGGACGGACAGCTCGCGAGCGAGCGCCTTGAGGCCCCGGGAGATCTCACTGACCTCCTGGACGCGGTTGGAATCCCGGTTCGTGGTGGTCGCCTGCATGAGCTGGAGGTAGTCCACGATCACGAGGTCCAGGCCGGATTCCGCCTGGAGCCGGCGGGCCTTCGTCCGGAGCTCCATGGACGTGATGTTCGGTGTGTCGTCGATGTAGACCGGCGCCGCGGACAGGTCGTTCATGGCCGGCGCAATCCGCGCGAAGTCCATCTCCTCGAGGAAGCCGGTACGGAGGCGCTTGGAGTCGATGTTCGCGACACTGGACAGCAGGCGGAGCACGAGCTGCTCCTTGCTCATCTCCAGGCTGAACACGCCGACAGTCCGCCGCTCCCGGACCGCCGCGAACTCCGCGATGTTCAGCGCAAGGCTCGTCTTGCCGACCGACGGCCGGGCCGCGACGACGATGAGATCGCTCTTCTGGAATCCGGTGGTCAGCTGGTCCAGATCCGGGAAGCCGGAGGTGACACCGCTCAACTCGCCGCGATGGGCATGGAGGTAGTCGAGGCGATCGTACGCCGCGTGGAGGAGGTCCTTGAGCTCGCTGAAGCCGGCCGTGATCCGACGGTTCGAGACCTGGAAGAGCTCCGACTCCGCTCGGTCGATCGCCTCCTGGATCTCCGCCGGGTCCTCGTAGCCGATGCCGGCGATCTTGCCGGCGGCCCCGATCAGGTTCCGAAGAACTGCCTTTCGCTCGACGATTCGGCCGTACTGCGTCGCGTGGACCGCGGTCGGCGTCTGGTTCGAAAGCGTGGACAGATAGCTCCTGCCACCGATCCCCTCCAGCTCGCCCTTGCGCTCGAGGGTCTCGGACACCATCACGATGTCAACGGGCTCCCGGCGCTCGAAGAGATCCAGCATCGCGCGGTAGACGGTGCCGTGGGCCTGCCGGTAGAAGTCCTCCGGGCGGAGGAATTCCGCCACCTCGATGATCGTCTCCCGATCGATGAGGATGGCGCCGAGCACGGACTGCTCGGCCTCGAGGCTCTGGGGCGGCAGGCGATCGATCATGGCGGGCTCACAGTGGGGCGGGGGAGTGTCATCTTCAGTGTCACGGCCGCGCCGCCGGACGGATACCGGCTTATCCCCGGGCTTGTTGCGCGTCCCATCGGATGCCGTGGACGGAGACCAGGACGGTGTGGATCAGGTGTGGACAGTCGGAATTGCCGGGCGGCGCTCGCGCGACTCGGCCAGTGGTATAGATCGCCGGTCGCGCGAGCTGAAGGCAAGGCGGCGACGAGCACCGGAGGGAGCGCACCCAAGTGTGCGTGACCGACGGTGCGGAGGAGCCAACGCAGCCAGCAGCCGCGCCACCGACGATCAGTCGAGGCGGCGGATGACGCCGATGAGCTTTCCCTGGATCCGGACGTCGGCGTAGTACTGCGCCGGGTAGTTGGAGTTCGCCGGCTGGAGGCGGACCCGGTCCTTCTCGCGGAAGAAGGTTTTCAGCGTCACCCCGTTCTCGTCCACCTGGGCGACCACGATGTCCCCGTTTCGAGCCGTGTTCTGTGGCCGGATCAGGACGAAGTCGCCGTCCGCGATGTGCGCGTCGATCATCGAGTCCCCGCGGACGCGGAGGACGTAGGCGTCCCCGCCCGGCGCCAGGATCTCCGGCACGGCCATCGATTCCGAGGCGTCCTGATAGGCCTCGATGGGGCCGCCGGCAGCAATCTCGCCGATGATCGGGACGATGTGGGCGTCTGCCGCCGTGGACTGCGGGACGAGCTCGCTCGACAGGCCGAGGGAGATGGCCGCCGTTGGCGTGAGGCGGATCGCGCGCGACTGCGCGGCCCCGCGCTCCAGATATCCGTCCTTCTCCAGGATCTGGAGGTGGTGGTGCACTGCAGACGTTGAGTTGAGCCCGACCGCTCGCCCGATCTCGCGAACGGACGGTGGGTACCCACGCGCACGGAGGGTCCCGGCGATGTGGTGCAGGATCTTCAGCTTGCGGTCGGCGTCGTGTTTGGTCACTCGGTGCTCCTGAGGCGACTGCGTGCATGATACCGAACGGGTGTTCGATGTCAAGTGCGGCCGAGGGTGCGGGATCGGGGCGCGCGGATCGGGCTGTTAGACTCGTGTTCCCCCGCGGGCGTTCGGCGCAGCTCGGCGTCGCGGCCACGGCATCCATCTTCGGAGGCGCCTCGGCGCATGGCTCGGCAGGAACACGACGCATCGGGCAGGACGGGTCGACGATCCCGCCGGCGATCGACCGGCGGCAGCGTCCGGCGCGCGCTCGGCATGCTGGCGCTCGTTCCGCTCGCCAACCGCGCTCCCATCTACGCCCGGCTGCTCTGGGCGCTCGTCCGTGACGAACGAATCCCGGCGGCGCGGAAGGCGATGCTCGCCGGCGCGCTCGGGTACGTCGTCCTCGGGCGAGACCTCGTGCCGGACGACATCCCCTTCCTCGGTGGCATGGACGATCTCATCGTGGTGGCGCTGGCGCTCGACGTCTTCATCGACGGCATCGATGAGGCGCTCCTCGACGAACATCTGGGTGCCCTCGACATCGACCGGGCCGTGTTCGACGAGGACGTCGCCAGGCTTCGCCGGGTCCTGCCCGGGCCCATCCGTCGAACCGTTCGGCGGCTGCCCGGCCTGATCCAGGCGGCGGGCGAGGCGTTGCAGCATTCCGGTCTCGGCCCCAGACTTCGGGCCTGGATCACCAAGGAGGAATCGATCGCGTGAAGGTCATCCTGACCAAGGACGTCACCAAGCTCGGCAAGTCGGGTGAGATGAAGACGGTGGCCGACGGATTCGCCACAAACTTCCTCATCCCGCAGCAGCTCGCGGTCCCGGCGGCCGGCGGCGCATACCGAGCCTGGCAGCACGACATCGCGTCTCGCGAGGACAAGCGCAAGCGGGAGCGCGATGACGCGGAGATCGCGGCCACCCGGATCGCCTCGACCACGCTCACGATGGGCGT
>JBKJVO010000115.1:0-4626 GCA_046717305.1 Candidatus Limnocylindrales bacterium | reverse complement strand
AGCGCCTCAGTCGCGAGGGCCGCGATCCGCGGCCCGTTCGCCGCCGGCACGAGGGCCTCCGCGAAGGCCACGACGGTCGCGATCTCGGCGGGGGTGAACCGGCCGGCCGCGCGCTCCATCTGGGCCGATGCGATCAGGCCCGGCCCGCGCCGGCCGCCACCGATGCCGGGAGCCGTTCATACCCCTGCGCAGGGAGCGGTTCGCAGCGGAGCCGTCGATCCTCACGGTAGCCCAGGGCGTAGTCGGCCTGGATCAGGGTGTGGAGCTGGCTCGTGCCCTCGTAGATAACGGCCGCCTTCGAGTTTCGGAGGTAGCGCTCCACGGGGAACTCGTTCGAGTAGCCGTTCGCGCCGTGGATCTGGATGGCGTCGAGTGCGCTCTGGACGGCATGGTCCGTCGAGTGCCACTTCGCGAGCGAGGTCTCCCGCGTGTTCCGGACGCCGTGGTTCTTCAGGAACGCCGCGCGCCAGACGAGGAGCCGCCCGGCCTCGATGCCGGCGACCATCTTCGCCAGCATCTGCTTCACCAGCTGGTGCCGCCCGATCTCCTCGCCGAACGTCTGCCGCTCGTGGGCATATTTGAGCGACGCGTCGAGACACGCCTGGGCGAGCCCCACGTTCCCCGCCGCCACCGTGAACCGGCCCTGGTCGATGGCGGACATCGCGATGATGAACCCCTCGCCCTCCTCGCCGATCCGGTGCTCCGCCGGCACCCGGACGTTGTCCATGTTGATGATCCCCGTGTTGCCGGCCCGGATCCCGAGCTTGCCGTGGAGCGTGCCGGTCGTGAGGCCGCCCGTTCCGCGCTCGAGCACGAACGCGGTTACGCCCTTGTGCTTCTTCGACCGGTCCACGGACGCGAAGACCAGGAAGTGGTCCGCGATGTCGGCGAGGCTGATCCAGATCTTCTGGCCGTTGAGCACGTACGAGTCGCCGTCCCGGCGCGCCGTCGTCGCGAGGTTGGCGGCGTCCGTGCCCACGCCGGGCTCGGTCAGCCCGAAGGTCGCCAGCTTCTCGCCGCGCGCCTGGGGCACGAGCCACCGCTCCTTCTGCTCGTCGGTTCCCCACTGCATGAGCGTGAGCGAGTTGAGCCCAACGTGAACGCTCTGGACGACGCGGAATGCGGTATCCGCCCGCTCCAGCTCCTCGCAGATGATCGCGAAACTCAGGTAGTCCATCCCGGAGCCGCCCCATTGCTCCCAGACCGGGGCGCCCAAAAGGCCGGTCTCCGCCATCCGGGCGAAGACCTCACGATGGACCTCGCCCTTCTCGTCCCATTCGCGGATGTGGGGCAGGATCTCGCGCTCGGCGAAGTCGCGGACGGTCTGCTGGACGAGGCGGTTCTCGTCCGTCAGGCGGAAGTCGATGGACACAGGAACCTCGAGACTTGGGCGGATCGGCGAACGCAACGGCGTCGGGATCGGGGCGCGCCGGAATGATGCCACCCTGACCCGTCCGGTGCCCGCCTATACTCCCCGGCGATGCCCTCCCCGTCGGACGACCTCGACCTCGCCGTGCTCGCGGGCGGTCATCTCACGCCGGTTCTGGGCCGTTATTTCGAGCGCTCGTGGAGCCACGGCGTCGGCCATCGGCTGTTCGACACCAGCGGCAAGGCCTACCTCGACTTTGCGAACGGGATTGCGGTCACGGCGCTCGGCCACGCCCACCCGGCGGTCAGCGCGGCCATCCACGCCCAGGTGGACCGCCTGATCGGCCCGACCGGGGCCATCGGCTACTCGGAACCGGTCGTCCGGTTTGTCGATCTCCTCGCGGCGACACTCCCAGACCCGATCGACTCGATCTTCCTCCTCAACTCCGGATCGGAGGCGATCGACGCGGCCATGAAGCTCGCCCGGCGCGTGACTGGGCGTCCTGCAATCATTGCCTTCCAGGGCGCGTTCCACGGGCGGACCTACGGCGCCACCTCGATTACGAGCTCATCGCCGAACTACCGCCTCGGCTACGAGCCGCTCCTTCCGTCCATCTACCTCGCCCCGTATCCCGCCGTCTGGCGCGAGTTCGACGGTGACGAGGCCCAGGCGACCGAGGTCTCGCTGGACCGCCTCAGGGCGATGCTCACGAGCATCGTTCCGGCGGAAACCGTCGCCGCGATCTTCATCGAGCCCGTTCAGGGCGAGGGCGGCTACCTGCCGGCACCGGTCGCCTTCCTGCGCGGTCTCCGCGAGCTGTGCGACCAATATGGAATCCTGCTCGTCGCGGACGAGGTCCAGACCGGCTACGGCCGAACCGGCCGGATGTGGGCGTTCGAGGCCGCCGGGATCGTGCCCGATGTCGTGTGCATCGCGAAGGCGATCGCGAACGGTCTGCCGCTCTCGGCGATCGCGGCACGGCACGAGCTTCACGAGCGGTGGGGGCGCGGCGCGCACGGATCGACGTACGGAGGCAACCCCGTCGCCTGCGCGGCGGCGATCGCGGTTCTGGAGACCATCGAGCGGGAGGGTCTGGTGGCGAACGCCGCGACTCGCGGCGCGGAGCTCACCTCGGGCCTCGCGAGGCTCGCCGCCGAGGACGAGCGGATCGGCGACGTGCGGGGACCCGGGTTGATGATCGGGGTGGAGTTCGTCGCCGATCGGGCGACGAAGGCGCCGGACGGGGCGCTCGTGGATCGGCTGGTCGCAAGGTCCGCGGACCTGGGCTTGCTCGTTCTATCGTGCGGTGCCCAGCACCAGGTGGTGCGCTGGATCGCGCCGCTGAACGCCAGCGCCGCGGAGGTGTCCGAGGCGCTCGAGATCTTCGGCGAGGCACTCCGGACGGTCTGACCCCCGTCCGGTTGCAGATCGCCCGCGAGCAGCCGCGGGCGGCGCCGAAGCTAGCGGTTCTGGTGGAGGAAGCGGAGCACGTCGTCGACCCGGAAGCGACGGTCGCCGCGCTTGCAGACCCGATAGAACGGGAGCTCGCCGCGGTCGCCCAGCCGCTTCACGGTGTTGACGTGGAGATGGAGCACCTCCGCGACTTCCGTGGCGGTGAGCATCGGTCCGATTTCGTTGAGAGCCATCGAAGCCATGTCTGGTTCGCCTTTCGATCCCGCAACGTCCGCCGAGTGGGCACATACGGTGATGACGGGTGGGGTGCGGCCTGTTGCTGACAGGAACGTACGGGTTGGCCGGGGTTCCGCCAAGCCGTACTTCGGTTCCGAATCCGGGCAGTACCCTCGGCGGATAGTCCGCAAGGCCAGGCCGTGCGGCCCCGAAGTGCTGCCCGCGCCCGGACCATTGAGCCCCTTCGATTCGGAGCACGGAGGCGAGATGGTCGGGTCTGCAGCGCTTCGTCGCGTCTCGTGACGAACCGCCCGCCGAACTGCGGACAGCCGGGGAAGTCGCATGTCTCGTCCCGCCGCTCTCGCCGCCCTGATCCTCGCCGTTGGTGTCGCGATGCCGACCGGCGCCCTGGCTGCCGAGGAGGCGGCCCCGACCGACCCATACATCGTGATCCTTGTCGGTGATCCCGGAGCGGGATCGGCCGCCGGCGACGTCGCCAGCAACGTTGCCAGCATCGCGACCGCCAACGGCGTCAAGGTCGATCTGGAATTCGACCACGTCGTGGCCGGATTCTCGGCGGACCTGTCAGCGAGCCAGGTCCAGGCGCTCACCGGCGACCCTGACGTGGCGGCGGTCGTCCCCGACGACCGGACGGAGCTCGCGGGACAATCGATGCCCACGGGCGTCGCCCGCGTCGGCGGGCGGACCTCCCCGGCCGCGATGATCGACGGCATCGACGAGCGCGTCGACGTGGATGTCGCGGTGGTGGATACCGGCATCGATGCCACCCACCCGGATCTCAACGTCGTCGGCGGCGTGAACTGCTCGAGCGCCGACCCGAACGCCTGGGGGGACGACCATGGCCACGGAACGCATGTGGCGGGAACGATCGGGGCGAAGGACAGCGATCTGGGGGTCGTGGGCGTCGCCCCCGGCGCCCGTCTGTGGGCCGTCCGGATCCTGAACGCCGAAGGCTTCGGCTACCTGTCGTGGTACCTGTGCGGCCTCGATTGGATCGCCGCCCAGCGCGATCCGTCGGACGCCTCCCGGCCCCTGATCGAGTCAGTGAACATGAGCGTCGCGAAGTGGGGCTCGGACGACGGCGCCTGCGGCTCCGCGAATGGCGATCTCCTCCACTCGGCGATCTGCCGGCTGGTTGGGAGTGGCGTGACCGTCGTCGTCGCAGCAGCCAATGACGCGGGGCCCGCATCGCTGCGCGTCCCGGCCGCGTACGACGAGGTGATCACGGTTTCGGCCCTGGCCGACACGGACGGGAAGCCCGGCGGTCTCGGTGGCGACAAGTGCTGGAGCTGGGGCGGCTATGACCAGGACGACACGTTTGCGGACTTCTCGAACTACGGCACCGACGTCGACCTGATCGCGCCCGGCAAGTGCATCTGGAGCACCCTGCCCGGGAACAGCTACGGCTGGTCGTCGGGAACCTCGATGGCGACGCCCCACGTGACCGGCGGGGCGGCGCTCTACATGGCCTCACGACCAGGGGCGACACCGGCCGAGGTGAAGCGAGCGCTGCTCTACCTCGGATCGACCAAATGGTCACAGGACACGGACCCCGACTCGACCCACGAGCCGTTGCTCGACGTGTCGAGGATCGGATCGCTCGGGAC
>JBKJVO010000114.1:0-20469 GCA_046717305.1 Candidatus Limnocylindrales bacterium | reverse complement strand
CGGGCTCCGTGGTTCGCTCCCGGGCAGCGGCGCGGACGCCGAACCCACGCCCGGACCATCGGCATCGCCGAGCCCGGCGGTCCGATGGTCGCAGGCGTTCGCCGGCAAGTACGTCATCGTGATGCCCACCACGCTCATCGAGCACGCTCGGACCTTCCGAGCCCTGCGCTGATCGCGGCACGGAACGGCGTCAGCGATATCGACGCGAGGCCGGCACAGACATCTGGATGCTTGCGGGCAGGGAAGCGACCCTTGCGTTGCCCGGCCCGAGGCGGTATATACATTCGCCTCGTGCGTGCACGTCCTTCCACCGATCTGCGGCCGCGCCGGCACCGCTCGATTCGCAGGGTCCCCGGTGCGGCGATCGCGGGGCTGGCCGTGCTGCTCGCTGCACCGATCCTGCTCGGCGGCGCGCCGCCCCGGACGAGCGAGATCCTCGGCGTGCGGGGCACGCCGGCACGGGCCGACCGCCTCGTCAGCCAGGCACCAGCGCCGCCACCGCCGGCTGGTCGCCCGGACCCCATGAGCGAGGACTCGTCGCCATCCCGACGCGTTCCCGCGCGCCCCGCCTCGCTGACCGGCTATGTCTGGCCGATCCGAAATGCCAGCCTCACCCTCCCGTTCGGGCCGACTGGGTGGGGGTCGCGGGTCGTCAACGGGGAGCTGTTCCATGACGGGATCGACCTCGCGACGCATTGCGGCGACAGGATCACCGCCGCCCACGGCGGCGTGGTCGTCGCGGCGGGCCGTCGCTTCGACGAGTTCATCGGCTGGCGCGGCGACCTGACGGCGTACACGGAACGGCTGAACGCGAAGCACCTCTGGGGGACGCTGCCGATCGTCGTCGTCATCGACGACGGAAACGGCTATCGGAGCATGTACGCGCACTTTCGCAGGGTCGTGGTGGAGCCCGGCGACGTCGTGGAGGCGGGCGATCTCCTCGGCTACGAAGGGGCGACCGGCCGGGCGACGGGCTGCCATGTCCACTACGGCCTGTTCAGCCCGGACGAGTTCACG
Source organism: Candidatus Limnocylindrales bacterium (assembly GCA_046717305.1). Classification (GTDB taxonomy): domain Bacteria; phylum Chloroflexota; class Limnocylindria; order Limnocylindrales; family CSP1-4; genus UBA5189. The sequence continues at coordinate 19,452 of JBKJVO010000114.1, read as the reverse complement.
ACCTTCGGCCTTGATCCGGGGGCCACGAAGCGCATGCTCTGGCCGCCCGAGATCGTCGCCCGGATCGACCCTCTGCTCGTCCTCCCGCCACTCGAGGATGCCGGGATCCATTGACGTCGGCGGCGCGCCCAGCATTCGTTCGCCCGTCATGCATCTCGCCGGCATACCCCGTTGATTCCCGTTCGCTGGGCCCGCTGCATATTCCGCCGACGTGCATACACAGGTGCGGGGTCAGGCGCGGGGTGCGCCGGCAGGCCTGGGCGCGGGCCGGGCGGCGCGCGCCGGCTGCCCGCTACTCGATCCGGCGGTACCGTCGAGCGATGAGCGCATAGCCGGGAATGCGAGGGAGCGCCTCCGACAGGGCCGGCACGGACCCGTCCCGTCGCTGTACGGTGAGCCGTCCGGCCGCCTGGTCGTCCGGGAGCCGGGCGTCCACCATCGCGAGGTCGATCGCGACCCGTCCCGGTTCCGCCCGGCCCAGGGACGCGACGACACCATCCGGAAATCCGCCCGCCTCGTACTCCGCGCGGACCTCGGCGTCCACCCGCCACCGCGGCCGCCGGAGGAGGATTCCGCGCCAGCCGTCCGCGACCGGGCGCTCAACGCGTCCGTCCCCCGGGCGGGCCGCCCCCGGGCCGGCGATGTCCTCGCCCCGCGACCAGCGGGCCGCCTGGTGGAGGAGGGCGTATTCGTCCAGGTCCGCATAGGCGCCGAGGTGCTCCACCGGCGAGCGGTCCCCGAAGATCGCGCGGACGGATGGAGCGAACACCTCGCCGAGGTCCAGATCGATGGCCCGGACGGTTCGGTGGAAGTACACCTGCTGGTACAGGAACAGCCGTGCGCCGAGGAACCCCTCGAGCGCGGGAACGCCCGACTCGTACAGGGTCAGGCCACGTTCGCCGATGTACGCATACCGACGCAGGCGCTCCACGTCGATCCCCACCTGGACGCCGGTGAAGTGCGCGTCGCGCCGCACGTAGTCCAGGTTGTCCACGGTGAAGACCCCGGACAGGAGCGGCTGGAGGAGGCGCACCCAGCGCGGCATGGACGGGTCCGCCAGCGCCGGCTTCGAGACGAGAAACGAGACCCATCGCGGATCGATGGCCTCATCCTCCGCGAAGGCGTCCCGAGCGGGCGAGTTGCCCGGCGCCCGGCGGAGGGCGCCGATCACGGGGCCCAGCTCGCGCTCGATGATCAGCTGGCTCAGGTCCTCGTGGGACAGGGACTTCACCCCCGGCCGCCGGGCGTCCGGTGGCGCCGGAAAGCCGGCGAGGACTCGGTCGTCGAAGTAGTGCGCAAACGGGCCATGTCCAACGTCGTGGAGGAGGCCGGCCACCCGGAGCGTCTCCACGACGAGCCCCTCGGACGGGGCGGCCGCGGCCGCGTCGTCCCCGTCGGGCGACCGGGCGGCGAGGACGGACCGGAGCGTCGGATACAGCGAGCGAGCCCACAGGCCTGCCTCGTGCATGACACCGAGGCCGTGCGTGAACCGGGAGTGCTCGGCGGTCGGGAAGACCCAGCGGGCACTCTGGAGCTGGCTGATCCGGCGCAGCCGCTGGACCCACGCCGTGTCGAGGAGGTCATCCTCCGCGATCTCCTCGGACGGCAGGCCGGCGGCGGCGGCCTCGTCCGGCGCGAGCCGCTTCGTCAGCTCCACGTAGCCATGGATCGGGTCGCTGATGAGGTTGACCGCCGAGAACGGATGGCGCGTCACGGGGTCAGGATACGGGCGCCGGTCAGGTGTCATACCGGAAGATTGCCCGTTGCAGGGTCTCGCGGACGTTCTTCCGGAGCGAGGCCGGCTCCAGGACCTCGACGTCATCGCCCCACGACAGGACCCACAGCCGGATCTCGATCGGCCCGCTGACGGTTGCCCGCCAGACGAGCGAGCCGTCCGGCTGGGGCTCCAGCCGCTGGCTCGGGTGCCAGGTCGTCTCGGCGACCCGGCCGGCCACGCCCGGCACGAACCGGAGCGCGACCTTCATCGCCGGCTGGTCAGCGATGATGTCCCATGCCTGCCGGAGCATGGTCTCGACCGTCCCGGGTTCGGGCAGCGCAAAGCGCCGCGGCGTCACCGTCACGGACTGGATCCGCTCGATCTTGAACGTCCGGAGGCCGTCGCGGCCCTCGTCGTACCCGATCAGGTAGAGCGCGTGGGTCTGCATGGACGGCTCGATGAGGTAGGGCCGGACGGTCGCCCGGCGCGCCGTCTCGGTGCGGCCCTCGTACCGGGCGGCGGCATAGTCGATCTCCACGACTCGCCGATCCGCCCAGGCGCGGGTGAGGGCGTGGACCCGCTCGACAAATGCGGGGTCGCGGCGTGCCCGCTGGAGCACGTCGAGCGACCTGGAGACGTGCTCTGCCAGGGCCGCGGGCAGGCCTTCCGAGAGCTTCTCGAACGCCGACGCGAGGTCGGGATCGTACTTGTCCGCGTAGCGGACCATCAGCCGGGCGGCGAGGAAGACCGCCATCGCCTCCGAGATCGTCAACTTCAGCGGGGGCAGGAAGGCCGCGTCCAGAATCCCCCAGCGTCCCCCGTCGGACCAGGTTGGCAGCGCCAGCTCACCCTCCAAGGCGACCAGGTCCCGGTAGGCGGTCCGGCGCGAGATCCCCAGGCGCTGGGCGATGTCCTCGGCGCGGATCCCGTCGGGGTGTGCCTTGAGCACGGTCGCGACGCGGAGCAGACGGGCGCCGCGATCCCGTTTCGCGCTGGATCCGCCCTCGCCGTCGAACTCGGCCATCTCGCCTCCCGACACGGAGGATACCCGCCGCGCTGACACAAGTACCGGGTGGCACCGGGACTCTCGGGTCATCGCCGGGCGATCACCTCGGACCGACCATCACCCCACCGAACCGATCGACGTCGATCGGCGGGAGAGACGAAGGGCAACAGGTCCCATGGCCACCCGGGATCCGGACCACACCTTCCCGACGCGAGCCACCTACCGGGCGCTGCTCGTCCGTGGGTTCACGCCGGGCGAGGCCGCGAATCTGACCGCCTACCTCACCGGCATCGAAGTCGGACATGGCCGGCCCTGGAGCCTGGCCGACATCGACGGCCTGCTCTTCCTCCGCGAGCTGTGCCGGACCGGCCGCCTCGGCGCGGACGACGGCCTCGCGAGCTCGCCGGTTCCTGCCGCGGCCAGCTCGGCCTGACGGCCGCAGGAACAACAACGTCGCCCCGCGGGCCCTCCTCCCGCCGGACGACAGACCAACCGAAGCGGCGCCCACCTCCTCCGGGCGCCGCTTGGGATTCACGGCACTTCGGTACCATCGCTGGCGATGGACCGTCCTGTCATCACCTTCCTGACCGACTTCGGGCCTGAATCCGCGCCGGCGATCTGCCGCGGTGTGATGCTCTCGATCGCGCGTGACGCCCAGATCGTGGACATCAGCCACAGCGTCCGGAAGTACGCAATCCGCGACGGCGCCTATCTCCTGTGGTCCGCCGTCCCGTGGATGCCGGTTGGAACCCACGTCGTCGTCGTGGATCCCGGCGTCGGGACCACCCGGCTTCCCGTCGCGATCCGCGCGGCGCGCGGGGACGTCCTGCTCGGCCCGGATAACGGCGTGCTCATGCCTGCGGCGGCCGTTCTCGGCGGCATCGTGGAGGTACGCGTCCTGGAGAATCGCGAGCTGATGCTGGCGCGGACAAGCTCCACCTTCCACGGGCGGGACATCTTCGCGCCGGTTGCCGCGCACCTCGCCATGGGCCGGTCGTTCGAGGACGTCGGGCGGACGGTCCCGACGGCGTCCCTGGTCCAGCTGGACTTCCCGGCACCGGTCGCGTCCGACGGCGGCCTTGGATCAACCATCCTGTTCATCGATTCGTTCGGGAATCTCCGGCTGGCCGGCGTGCCGTCGGACCTCGAGGCCGCCGTGGGGACACTGGAGCCCGGCCGGTCCTTCAACGTGGAGTTCCCGGCCCAGAACGGCTTCCCGGCCGTCCGCGAGGTCATGCCGTGGTGCCGGACGTTTGGCGAGCGGCCGACGGGAGCGCCGCTCCTCTACGAGAACTCGTTCGGCGGACTGGCGATTGCCGACAACCAGGGCAGCGCCGCCGTGCGCCTCGGGATCGGCCCCGAACGGGCCGTCCGCATCCGCCCCGCGTGAGGGACGCCATGTCGCGACCGGTCATCACCTTTGCCACCGATTTCGGCCCCTCGGCCCCTGCCGTCTGCCGGGGCGTGATGTACCGGATTGCGCCGGACGCAGTGATCATCGACATCAACCACCAGATCCCCAGGTACTCGGTCAGGGAAGGCGCAGGAACGCTCGTGTTCGCCCTGCCGTTCATGCCCGTCGGCGTGCACGTGGCGGTCGTCGACCCGGGGGTCGGGACGGACCGGCGCGCCGTCGCGATCAAGGTCGCCCGCGGGGACATTCTCATCGGGCCGGATAACGGGCTCCTGCTGCCCGCCGCGGAGTGCCTCGGCGGGGTGGTCGCGGCACACGTCCTCGAGAACCGGGACCTGATGCTCCCGGTGGTCACGAGCAGCTTCCACGGGCGCGACATCTTCGCGCCGATGGCGGCACACCTCGCGATGGGCACGCCGATCGAGGCGGTCGGCCCGAGGATCGATCCCGCGACCCTCGTCCGGCTTGAGCTGCCGCACCCAGTCGTCCGGGAGGGCGAGCTGGAGAGCCGAGTCGTTCGTGTCCTGACCTTCGGCAACGTCACCTTTGCCGGCACGACCGCCGATCTCGAGATCGCGATCGGGCCACTGGCACCAGGCCGTCGCGTCACGCTCGAGTTCCCCGCCCATGACGGCCGGCCAGCGGTCACCGAGACAACCATCTGGGAGCGGACGTTCGGGCGCGTCCCGGTTGGCGCGTCGCTGCTGATGGAGGATTCCGAGGGCAGCCTCTCGCTCGCCGACAACCAGGGCAACGCGGCGGAGCGCCTGGGTCTCACCCTGGACCGCCCGGTCCGCATCCGACCGGCCTGACGGGCCGGAGATCGCCGCCCGTGGCTGATCCGATCGTCCAGATCGAGGGACTGACGTTCCGATACCGGCGGGCCACCGAGCCGGCGATCCGGGACGTCAACCTGTCGATTGAACCCGGCGAAGTCGTCCTCGTCGCCGGACCGTCCGGCTGCGGCAAGAGCACGCTCATCCGGGCGATCAACGGCCTGATCCCGCACGCGTACTCGGGGGAGCTTGCCGGCACCGTCCGGGTCGCGGGCCGGCCGACGACGGAGCTGCGGCTGCGCGACATCTCCCGGTTCATCGGCACGATGCTCCAGGATCCGGCGAAGCAGATCGTCGGGGCGACCGTGGAGGCGGAGCTCGCCTTCGGGCCGGAGAATCTGGCCATCGAACCGGCCCTGATCCGACGCCGGATCGGCGAAGTCGCGGACCGAGCGGGGATCCGGCCGCTCCTCGGGCGCGAGACCTCGGCCCTCTCGGGCGGGGAGCGTCAGCTCCTCGCGATGGGCGGGATCCTCATGCTGGAGCCGCGGCTGTACGTGGTGGACGAGCCGCTCGCGAATCTGGATCCGGCGACCGCAGGCGTCCTCCTCGGGATCCTTCGCACCCTCGCCGACGAAGGCCACGCGATCGTCATCGTCGAGCACCGGGTAGAGGAAGCCCTCGATCTCCGGCCGGACCGCGTCCTCTACCTCGACGAGGGCATGACGCGCTACCTCGGGGACGTGCCCGGCTTCCTTCGGATTGCCGACCCGAATGCGGTCAAACTGCCGTTCGAGGTCGTCCTGGAGCGATTCCGGGCGGATCCCCGGCTCGCCGGAGCGGCTGCCCCGCCAAATGGGCCGGCCGGGATGTACGCGGAACTCCCGGCCGAGGCCCGCCCCCGCCTGGAGTACGCGGGCGTCCGGGCGGGATACGGCGAGCGGGAGATCCTCCACGGCATCGACGCCCGCCTCGGCCGGCGCGAAGTCGTCGCGGTGCTCGGCCCGAACGGTTCGGGCAAGACCACGCTCTTCCGGGCCGCCATGCACCTGATGCCGACGACGGCCGGCGAGATCCGCGTGGACGGGACTTCGATCGCCGACAGGACCGTTGCCCAGCTTGCATCCACGTTCGGCTACGTCTTCCAGAGCCCCAGTCAGATGCTGTTCGCGCGAAACGTCCGCGAGGAGCTCGTTTTCGGGCCCCGAAACCTGGGGCGTGATCCAGCGAAGCTCGATGCGATCGTCGCCGCCGCGCTCCGCCGGACCTCGCTCGACGAGCTCGACGACATCCTGGAGCGACCGCCGCTGACGCTGTCATTCGGGCAGCAGAAACGGCTGGCGCTCGCGATCGCCCTCGCCCTGGAACCGCCCACGCTGATCCTGGACGAGCCATCCGCCGGACAGGATCACCGGACCGCGCGGCGGTTCATGCGCGAGGTCCTCGCGATCCCGGGTCTCGAATCGATCTATCTCGTGACCCACGATGTAGACCTTGCATTGACGCACGCAGACCGTATCCTGCTGTTCATGGACGGTCAGGTCGTCGCCGACGGCCCGCCCGCTTTCGTCGTCGAGGACGTCGATCGCTGGATCGCGTGCAACCTACGCCCGACGTCGCTGATGCGCGCCAATGCCCGTTGGCGGCGCCCGGACGGCGGGTTCCTCGACGCTGAGACACTCGCCGCCCGCGTCCTGCTAGACGTCGGGAGCGGCGCAACCAAGGGGGAAGGAGGATCGGCCGTCGGCGCTGGCTGACCATCGCTCGTTTCCCATAGGGGTATCCAAGGAGGGATCGGATGTCCTCGATGTCAATGCCACGCGGCTCCATGTGGGGCATCGACTCGCGTGTGATCGTTTATGCGGCCATCGGTGCCGCGCTCTACGGAATCCTGCTCACGTTCCAGGTGCCGGTTCCCGGCACGAAGGACGTGAGTGCCCGCCCTGCCTTCGCGCTCGTGCCGTTCTTCGGCTACGCGTTCGGGCCGATCGTCGGGTTCTTCACCGGCTTCGTCGGCAACTCCATCGGTGACCAGATCTCCGGATGGGGCCTGCTCACGTCCTGGAACTGGAGCATCGCAAATGGGCTGGTCGGCCTAATCGCCGGCCTCGCCCCGATGTACCTGGCCGGGATGATGGGCGGAAGCCTCATGAATCGCGCCATCGCGGGCGCCATCGCCGGCGTCGTTGGCGTGGTCATCGGCTTCCTGTTCGTGTTCACGGACATGGCGCTCAGCGGCTACGACGTGAACACCGTGATCACAACGGAGTACATCCCGGTGGTCATCGGCAACCTCGTGGCCACGATCATCCTCGTCCCGGTGCTCATCTATGCGTGGGAGCCGGTGAAGGAGCGGATGGGCCGCTGATCGGCGATCTGCGCTGCGTCACGGCCGAGCCGTGAATTACACACCGCGGTATCTCGGGCGGGGGTCCTGGCTGTCACGGCGGGACCCCCGCCTCATCGTTCTGACCGTCGTCTGTTTCGTCTTCACGGCCATCCAGGTCTGGGATCTGCGCCTGATGCTCGTCCTCGCGGGGATCTCCCTCGTCTACTACCGGAGCGCAGGGATCCCGTTCCACGCCGTCCGACGGCAGTGGGCATTCGTCATCTTCTTCGTCAGCCTCCTGGTCCTCGTCAACGGCGTCATCGCCGGCGGGCGGGTGCCGCGAATTCCCGACGACCAGCTCCACGTCTACCTGCACCTGCCGCTCGTCGGCACGCCGGTTTCGGCCGAATCCCTGATGTACGCGCTGACCCAGCTGATCCGGTTCCTGGCGATGGCCGGCGTCGGATTCCCGCTCGCGTTCGCCATGCACCCGGCAGATTTTGGGGCGACGTTCGCGCGCCTCGGGATCCCGGATCGGTTCGCGTTCGCGATCGATCTGACGTTCCGCTTCATCCCCTCGCTGTCGGCCGACCTCCAGACGACGATCGACGCCCAGCGCGTCCGGGGCATGGAGCTGGACCGCCGCCGCGGCGGGATCGTGGGACGGATGCGCCGTCAGGCGCCCATTCTCGTTCCGACCGTCATCAATGCGATCGTCGGCGCGGAGGACACGATCGACGCCATGGACCTCCGGGGGTTTGGAACGGGTCCGCGCACGTGGCTCCGGCAGCTCCGGTTCGACCGGACGGACCGGATCGTCATCGGGCTGCTCGTGCTCATGCTCGTCACGGCAACGATCGCGGGGTTCACGACCTCCAGCTCCCGCATCTGGGTCCCGGACGCCATCCTCCCGCGGTGAGGCCACGGTCGCGTGGAGTCGACGTTCATACGCGGGCGGCGTATGCATGTCGGCGGAATATCAGGCGGCGGTATTCCTGCGAGGTGCATACGCAGCGGGAACGGCGTTTTCTGCTGTGCTCGCGCCCGGGGCGATCAGGACCCCAGCATCTCCGGCAGCGTCACGGGGATGAGGCCGCGCGACTGGAGCCCGCTGAGCAGGTTCGGGAGGGCCTCCAGGGTGTGCCACCCGCCCAGGTGCAGCAGCACGATGGAACCACCCTGGCCATTGGCGACGACCTTCGTGACGATGTCGTCCGCCGTCGGGCCGCCGTCGGCGGTGCTCCTCCAGTCGATCGTGTCCACGTCCCACATCACCAGCTCGGACCAGCCCGCCGCTCCCACGCCGTCACGGACTGCGAACGTCCAGGCCCCGTACGGGGGTCGGAACCATGGTGTCGTGGACACGCCGATGAGGTCACCGATCGCGTCCTCGGTCGTCCGGAGCTGATCCGCCATCTGGGCCGCGGTGAGCGTCGTGAAATCGGCGTGATCCCACGAGTGGTTACCGAACGCGAACAGATCCGGTCGGGTCGCCGCGAGCTGGAGTGCTGCACGGCCCTCGGTCGTCGTGGTACCGGCCTTGCCCGTCGGGAAGAGCGTGGCGTGGACCTCGTGGTCGATGAGCCACGCGACGATGTCGACGGCGGGATCCAGGCGCCCGCCCATGTCGAAGGTGAGGGCGATCTGGGTCGTCCCGCGAGGCCCGTGGCTGACCACGGTCGCCGGGCCACCGGCGAGCGGCGTCGAGCCCGGTGTCACGGATGGACCGGCGGTCGGGAGTGGCGTCGGGACGCCAGGGCTCGGTGAAGGCGGGTTCGCATCGGAAACGGTGACGCCGGGGATGAGCACGAACACCCAGCCCGGCTCGATGTAGTTCGGGTCGTAGGCCTCGGACTCCGGGTTCAGGGACGGGTACGTGCCGCGGTTCCACCAGGCGAGGCTCCGCGGGGTGGTGCCGAAGGCGCGGGCGATGGAGTTCAGGTTGTCCCCCGGCCGCACCACGTAGCTCGTGAACGTGGGGCCAGGGGTCGGCGTCGGCCGGACGAAGCTCGGAAGCGGGCTGGGGGTCGGCGAGCCGGCCGGCGTCTCACTCGGCGTGGCGACCGCAGGTCCCGGCGTCGGCGTGGCCACGGAGGCATCCGGCGCCAGCAGGCCGGGCACCAGGAGGATCGCCCCGATGAGCGCGACCAGGATGATCGCCAGGGCCGCGGCCGTTGCCGGCGTCGCGAGCGGGTTGCCGCCACGGGGGGCCTCTGGCGGTCGAGGGGTGGGCTCGGGATGCTCCATGGGCGTCAGTCTGACGCGATTTCGGCCGAGGGCGTTACGACGACCCAGCAGGCGTCACCGCACGGCGCAATCAGGGGACCGTCGGGGCGGCCGGTTCGACGGATGGCGCCATGTCGATCGGGGTCGGCACCTGGAGCGTGAACTCGCCGGTCAGCGCCTCGCCCTCCGCGGCTGTCGCGACACGGCCGCCGCCGCCGCGCTTCGCCAGGAAGCACGCCCGATCGGCGGCGAGAAGGATCTCCTCCGGGGTCGCGCCGTCCGAGTCATAGGTGGCCACGCCGGCGGAGGCATCCAGCCGGAGGCCGGCCGCGTGCAGGCCCGAGCCTGGCCCCACGACGCTCGCGATGGAGCTCCGAATGCGTTCGGCCACCGGTCCGGCGTGGGCGCTGTCCGTGCCCGCCAGGATCACCGCAAACTCGTCCCCGCCGTACCGGAACGCTGCGTCGTTGTCGCGGCTGGCTCCCACGATCGCCGCCGCGATCTGCCTGAGGAGGTCACTCCCCGCGGAGTGGCCGAACGTGTCGTTGACGAGCTTGAATCGGTCGAGGTCGATCATCAGGACGCTGAACGGCGAGCCGTCCTCGACGGCCGCCCGGAGCCGCTCCCGGAAGCTGCCGTGGTTCAGGAGCCCGGTGAGATCGTCGGTCTCCGCGCGCCGGGCGAGCGCCCCGTGTGCCTGTGCGTTCTGGAGGGCGATCGAGACCTGCGCCGCGAAGAGCTGCACGAGCTCAAATTCCTCGGGCGCGAACGTGCGGCCCTCGCCGATCCGCTCGAGGGTAAGCGCGCCGATCGCGCGGTCGCGGCCGCGGAGCGGGACGCACATCAGCGCGCCGTGGATGGGCCCGTCGTCGAAGTGCCGGACGCGAGGGTCGTCGTGCTCGTCGGCCAGGAGGGCAGGTTCATTGTGAGCCACCACCCATGTTGCCAGGCCCTCCTCGCCGGGCTCGAAGGGTCGGAGGTAGAACTCCGCGTGCACGCCCTTGGCGATCACCGGGCTGAGCCCTCCCCGTCCGGCATCCACGAGCTCGATCGCGACGTTGTCCCAGCCCACGAGATCGCCCAGGCGATCAACGACCGTGTCCAGGATGGACCGAACGTCGAGCGCCGTCAGGATGGATTCCGTGATCTGGAGCAGGTCTCGCTGGCTCTGGACCTGGCGCTCCAGCGCGGCGGACTGGTGGCGCAACTGCTCGGTTGCGTCGGCGTTGGCCATCGCCTGCGCCGCGAAGCTCGCGTAGATCTCGAGCAGCCGGAGATCGTCGTCGCGGAACTGGCGGAGCCCCAGTTTCGAGAGCGACAGCACGCCGAGGGTTTGATCCTCGTAGACCATCGGCGCGAGGAGCATCGACTCGTCGAGATCCGGTTCCGTCCCCGGGATCGTGTTGGCCCGGGGATCGGCGGCCGCATCGTGGAGGATCTGGGCGGCGCGGTGCTCGGCGACCCAGCCGGTGATCCCGCTGCCAACCTTGACCCGGAGCTGCTCCGGTGTCTCGTCGATGTACTCGCCGACCTGACCGCGCATCGCGACGGGAATGAGGTCGTCGCCGCTCTGGCGATACACCCGCACGTTGTGGTAGTCGATCAGCTGACGGAGCTCGGTCGCGATCGCCGCGCCGATCTCCTCGACGCTGGATAGCCGGCTGAGGCGCGCGCCGAGTTGCTGGATCGACTGGAGCTGGGCCGCCCACGTAGCCAGCTGCGTGTACGTGCGGGCCGTCCGGATCGCGACGGACGCCTGGGTGGCCAGCGCGTCCATCGTCTCGAGCTCGTTGTCGCCCCACCGGTGCGGCCGGTCATGGTAGACGTTCAGGCTGCCGAGCGGCTCCCGGTCCGGGCCGTCGAACAGGGGCGCCACGCAGAGCGTGTCGAAGCCCTCCTGGACCACGGCCGCTCGGATCTCCGCGGCCCGCGGGTCGTCCCGGAACCCGACCGAAAAGACGGGTCCGCGCGTTGCGACCGCGGCGCTGACGAGCGAGCGGCCGGTCGCCGGCGCGATGGCTGCGAGATAGGCAGCGGAGAGGCCTCGCGATGCCGCCGCGCGCCGGCTGCCGTCAGGCTGGTAGACGAGCACGGACGCCCGATCGCCCCCGAGGAGGGTCATCGCGTGGTCCACAAGGCCGGCCAGGATCTGGTCGAGGTCCAGCTGGCTGCCGATGTCGCCAGCCACCCGGCGAAGGGCCTCGGCCCGATGGAGCTGCCGGTCCACGTCCGCTGCCGCTGCGGCCGCCCCGATGATGGTCGCGATCGCACCGGCGGCGGCAGCGATCAGGTCGCGCAACTCGGCGGATGGCGGCGCTTCGGTTTCCGTGACGGCCAGAAGGACGCCCCACGGTCCGTCGGGGCCCGGGATCGCGGCCGCGATCTCGTGCCCGCGCAGCCCCGTGGCGGAGCGTTCGGGCGGCGGATCGGCGTCCGCAACGGCCGCCGGCGCGTCGAGCGCCGCGCCGAGCACGCCGAGCCCGCGAGGGACCTCGACGAGCCGGGCTCCCGGCGGTCCGGAGATGCCGACCGGCGTCAACCGATCGGCGCGGAGCCGCCACGCCGAGACCAGCCGAAGGCCGGCACCCTCACGGACAGTGCGCACCGCGGACCCGAGCAGGACCTCGGGATCCACGGATTGGCCGATGACCGAGGCGGCGATGCGCGCGAGCGCGGCCACGACCTCGAGCCCCGATCGCTGGGCGCCATCTGCGGGACCATGGGTCTCGATCGATCCTGACGGAGCCGCGAGATGGTCCGACGCGTCCGCGGGACCCAGCCCCGTGATCCGCACTGTTTCGTGCTGGCCGCGACCATGACGACCGACGGGCCCGCGTGGCGTGAGGTCCGGCGCCGGACCCTCGGCGGCGTTCGCAAGAAAGCGCTGGAGGTCTCCGAACCGGTAGCGGCGATCGCCGCGGGGGTTGATCCGGTAGTAGCGGAGGCGCCCGGCGTCACTCCACGCCCGGATGGTGTTCGGATGGACGCCCAGGACGTGGGCGGCCTTCGTCACGGTGAGCGTCGCGTCGGCGGGCCGTGGATGGAGCGGAACGATCGTGGACACCGGTCCCCCGGGAGGATTTGTGAAGTCGTTGGCGCAACTCTACGAACCCCACAGATCTTGCCAATAGCCCGAAGGTCCCATTGGCCCGTCGAGCGTTCTAGCGGCGGCGCGCGGAGTCCGTGGGGCCGCCCGTGAGGCGGACGAACGCCAGGGTCACGGCGATGGTGACGACCGCAACGGCGACGACCCCGAGGAACGCCGGACCGATTGCCCCGACAAAACCCGGTCCTTCGCCCGAGCTCCGCGTGTCCGAGCCCATGACCGCGGTCGGAGCGGGCGACGCGGCGAGTGCGTCGCCCGGGACCAGGAGGAGGACGACCCCGAGCACGAGAAGGACGGCCGCCGCGAATACGAGACCGGCCGCAAGCCGGGAGCGGACCGTGGTACCGGAAGCAAGGATCCGCATTGCCTCGGCCGGCTCCAGCGTGGTCAGGATCAGCGGTCGCCCCAGCCCCGGACCCAGGCGCGGCTGGCCCGATGGACCGATCATCGGGACGCCGAGCGCGATCGCGTGTTCCACGCTTGACACCTGCTCCATGACGACGCGCGCCGGCAGGTCGTCCGGCACCTCGTCCGGGATTCGATCGCCGAAATCCCCCACGCTGCCGAGGCTCTCGCGTGGCACGACGACGAGGCCGTCTCCGATCGATTCACCGTCGATGGCGATCCCCTCGAGCCCCTCCCGGACCTCGAACGGCACGACTTCGTGCACGACCTCAACGTCCTTCCAGTGCCCGTCTCTGAGCGCCTGGATTCGCGTCTGTCGCAGCACGAGCGGCCGGTGGTCCGCGTCCTCGAACTCGGCCTCGCTGTCAATCCGGCCGTCAACCCGAACATATGTCGTCCGTCCCGCCCGGGCGAGCGCGACGGCTTCCGCGACGCTCACCCTGGGTGCCGACGTCAGGAGCCGACCGACGCGGTAGCGCGGGCCGAAGGATCGCAGGATGGCCATCGCCCCGCCGAGCGCGACGAGGCCGGTCAGGATCGGGAGAAGGGCATCCACGGCCGCGAATGATAGCCGGGGTTCGGGAGCCACCCCGAAGGGGCGTCGCTGCGACCGACATGAAAAGGCCCGGAGGAACCTACCCGACACGTGGGCATTGATGCGATCGCCGCCGTTAGTGTCGCTCAGCCCCTCCGGGCTGACGTGAACGCTACGGCGCGTCCCACCACCGCGTCAACGGGACCTGTCCACCAGATTCGTGGCATGCGGCCGGGTTATCCACCCGGCGTCCACATTCGCACCTCAGCCGGACGACTGACCGGTCGCGGGATCGACCGCATTCAGCTGGCCGCTGTAGCTCGTGAGGACGAGTCGCCCGCCGACCAGCTCAGCGCCGGTCACCACGTCCGAATGGGCGATCCGCCACGCCACCGTCCCATCGGACTCGATCGCGAACGACTCCAGTTCGCTCTGGACGAGGACGTGCCGGAGACGCGAGGACGCCAGAACGGCGAGGATCGGTGTCGCGGATCGGTGGGACCAGGCGAGGCCTCCGCCGCGGGCATCCAGGCCGTAGGCGTGGAACCCGTACTTCACGACGAGCAGCCCGGCAACGTCCCAGTAGACGGCCCCCGGCTCGTCGTGGACGGTCGAGGCGAAGCGCGCCGACCAGGCACCTGCGGGGCCGTCCATCCGGAGCTCGGCGCGGCACAGCGCGTCCGGGTCCTCGGCAACCAGCGGGCCGTGATCCACGAGCGAACCGCCAGCCTCCGACAGCGCAAAGACGGCCTTCGCCTGGCCGCTGCCGCCCCACCGCCACCGCGCCCGGAACCCGCCCGGGTAGGAGACGGTTGCATCGCGCGGCTCGGCCGTCACAGGGCGTAGCTCAAGAAGCGGCCGGAGCGTCCGCCGGCGGACGCTCCTCGGCGATCGGGGCCACGTTCGCATCGGCGAGCATCCGGAGGACCCCCGGCGCGACCGGAAAGACGGCGGTCGGCAATCCAGCGGCGGCCCACACGACCGGAAAGCGGCCGAGGTCCGGATCCATGACCACCCGGACGCGCCGCGCATGACCGAACGGAGGGATCCCGCCGATGACGAACCCGGTGAGGTCGTTCGCCTCCTTGGCCGTCGCCCGGCGCACGTCCGAGCGGCCCAGGACGGCAGCAAGCCGGGCGAGGTCGACCCGGTTCGGTCCCGAGACGAGGCACAGCACGGGCTCGAGCTCGCCGCTCTCGCCGGCCACCACGAAGACGAGCGACTTCACGATCTGGCCGAGCTCCGCGCCGACCGCGCCGGCGGCCTCCTCGGCGGTGTGCGTGGATTCGTCGAAGACCGTCACCTCGAGCTCGACGCCCTTGCGCCCCGCAGCCTCCAGGACGCGCCGAACGGCGGCGTGGTCAGTCGTGGGTGGCACGGAGGCGAGTCTAGAGCATCCAGCCCCGCGCTCGCCCCGGCCCCGGCCCCCGGAGCCGTGGGGCGATACGATCGCCCGGATGGACGCCATTGTCTTCGACTGGGACGGCACGCTTGTTGACTCGCTGCCCGCGATCACCCAGGCCAATGCCGACGTCCTCGGGTCGTACGGCATCCCGTTCGATGCCGATGCCTATCGTCGGGCCTACAGCCCGGACTGGCAGGTGATGTACGTCCGTCTCGGCATCGATGCCGCCAGGATCGAGGAGGCGGCAGGCCGCTGGCTCGTCGCGTACCGCCGTGACGTGGGCGAAGTCCCCGCCATGCCACGGGCCGTCGAGGCGCTCGGGCGGCTCGCCGCGGCCGGCCTCCGGATGGGGCTCGTCACCGCCGGCGATCGGTCCGTGGTGGAGGAGCAGCTCACATCGACCGGCCTCGGGCGCTTCCTGCCCGTACGCGTCTGCGCGGGCGACCTGTCGGTGGCGAAGCCGCATCCGGCGCCGCTCCGGAAGGCGCTCGCCGAACTCGGCGTGGATGGGGTGCCGGAACGGACGGTGTACGTCGGCGATGCCCAGGACGACATGCGGATGGCGCGGACGGTCGGCGCGCGCGCGGTCGGGATCGTGTCGATGCTCGGGGACCGGGAAGACCTCATGGCCGCGGGCGCGCACGAGGTCGCTGCGTCAGTCGCCGACTGGGTTGACGGTTTCCTGGCCTCGCGATGACGGCTCGTCGATCGACCGCGCCGCGCCACGCGCTCGTCCTGGCGGATGGGGACGCTCCGTCCCGAGCCGCCCTCGACGCTGCGTGGCCGGGCTGGGCCGAGGGCGTTGACTACGTCGTGGCCGCCGACGGGGGCGCGCGGCTCGCCGCGATTCTCGGCCTCCGAATCGACGTTTGGACCGGTGACGGCGACTCGCTCGGAGCCGAAGGCATCGAGGAACTTCGTGCGGCAGGCGTTCCGATGGAACGTGCGCCCACGGACA
The DNA here is from genome assembly GCA_046717305.1 of Candidatus Limnocylindrales bacterium. GTDB lineage: Bacteria > Chloroflexota > Limnocylindria > Limnocylindrales > CSP1-4 > UBA5189. Next base: position 3,575 of record JBKJVO010000114.1, on the reverse strand, counting down.
AGGACGAGTCCGACACGCAGCTCGGCCTCCTCGTCGCGATGCGGGCCGCAGTTCGTGAAATCACGATCCTTGGTGCACTCGGCGGCCCGCGCATCGATCACGCCATCGCGAACATCCAGCTGCTCGCCTACCCGGGAACCCTGGGCATCCCGGTAACGCTCCTCGACCCGAAGAGCCGCATCCGCCTCGTTCAGGCACCGGGAAACGATGGCGCTGTCGCGTACCTCGACCTCAGCGGCCGCGTCGGCGACTTCGTTTCGCTCATCCCCCTGGATGACGTCAGCGGAGTGACCACGACCGGCCTCCGCTACGAGCTCCGGGATGAGCTCCTGCTGGTGGGGCCGGCGCGCGGCCTCTCGAACGTCCGCGACGCCGTTGTTGCGGACGTTCGGATCCGGGGCGGCCGGCTCATCGTGGTAGAGGTCCCTGCTACGCTCCCGGGATGACCGTGCCGAACCCCGGGGATCTGGCCCCTGACATCGCCCTCCCCGACGACACCGGGACGATCCATCACCTCGCCGACCAGCGAGGTCGATGGACGATCGTCTACTTCTACCCGGAGGACGACTCGCCCGGCTGCACCGTCGAGTCGTGCCAGTTCCGGGACATGGACTCGGAGTATCGGACCAAGGGCGCGGACGTCTGGGGGATCAGTCCGGACGGCGCCGCGAGCCACCGCCGGTTTCGCGAGAAGTTCGATCTCCCGTTCACGCTCCTGTCCGACGAGGACCATGCCGTCGCCGAACAATACGGCGCCTGGCAGCTGAAGTCGATCTACGGCAGGGAATCGATGGGGATCCAGCGGTCCACATTCCTCATCGACCCGGACGGGCGTCTCGTGCAGACCTGGCCGAAGGTCAAGGCGGACGGCCACGCCGAGGAGGTCCTGGCTGCGCTTGCCGACGCTCGCGCCGAGCGGGCCGGGTGACGCCGGTCGGTGAGCCTCGCCGCCCCGCCCCGCGGTCCTCCCGGGAACGAAGAAGGCTTCGCTCGTGGGGGGATACGAGCGAAGCCTCGCACGACATTGTAGGGCCCGAGGCACGGCGCTGGAAACACACTCTTGCAACGTGACGGGTGCGTGATGAGCGCCGCCGGTACCCCCGAGCCGATACTGGAGCCCGCTGATGGCTGACGCCGTACCCGAGGCCCGGGCGCCGCACGAGTGGCGGCCAGACCGGTTCATGGTGATCGTGGCGCACCCTGACGACGCCGACTTCGGACCCGCCGCCACCGCGGCGCGCTGGATCGACGCGGGGTCAACGGGCTGGCTCGTCTGCTGCACGAGCGGCGACCAGGGTGGCGAGGACCCGGACGCGGACCCGCTCGCCCTCGCCGCGCTCCGGGAGTCCGAGCAGCGTGCCGCGGCCTTGATCGTCGGCTACGCGGGGGTGAGCTTCCTTCACCAGCCCGACGGTGCGCTCGAGAACGACCTCGTGCTGCGCGAGCTGCTCGTGCGGGAGATCCGGACCTTCCGACCGGATGCCGTCCTGGCGACGGATCCTGAGACCCTGTTCTATGGCGACGGCGGCGTGAACCATGCCGACCATCGGGCGGCGGGCATGGCCGCCGTGGACGCGGTCTACCCGGCGGCGCGGAACCCGATGGCGTTTCCGTGGCTGGCACGTGCGGGCCTTGCGCCCCACAGCGTCCGCCGCCTGTACCTGTGCTGGTCCAACGACCCAACGGTCCACGTGGACGTCAGCGCCACGATCGACCGCAAGATCGATGCCCTCCGCGCCCACACGAGCCAGATCCACCACCCGGACCAGCTGGATGCACGAATTCGCGACTGGGCCCGGGACGAGGGCGCGAGGATCGGCGTCGAGGCTGCAGAGGCGCTCCGCCTGATCGTCATCGACGACGACGCGGACGAGGGGCCGGACTCGGCGGTGGAGTCCGGGGCATCCCGCGGCCAGACAAGCTAGGAGGAGGCGACTGGCCCCGCGAGGACGGGACGGGCGAGGTCCCAGTGGCGCCACAGGAGCTCGAGCTCCACGGACCGGCTTCCTGCCAGCTCGCGCACCTCGTCAAGCTCGAACTCGGGGGCCTGCCGGGCAAAGAACTCGTCAGCCGCCGCAGTCACCTCGCGGTACAGCGCGGCGATCTCGTCCTGGGTCGGCCACGCGCGGATGCGCCGCGGTTCCAGGCCGGCCCCCGCGACCGCGGTCGCGAGGTCGCGATAGCTCGGGATCCGCTCGTCCTCCCAGCCGTCGATCCCGTCGAAGCGGAACCCGGTCGCCGCAAGCGCCGACGCGATCGCCCGGCACTGTCCGGTCGTGAAGGTGTCCCAGAACGGGTTGCCGACCGGAAAGTCCAGGACGCCGTGGGCGATCGCCCGACGGACCACGCCCTCCGCGAGCCCGGAGATCGCGGCCTGCCATGGCCGCCGCATCGCATCGTCGGCGCCCGCGAGCACCGCCACGACGCCGAGCAGCGCCCGATGGTCGCCGCGCAGGATCCGGACCACGGCCGAGGTCGAATCCACCTCTGCCGGCGCCGCGGCGCCGACGATCGTGTCCATGGTCCGCCCGGCGGCCGCCTCCGAGATCGGCCGTGTCTCGAGGAGCGCGGTCGCGGTCGCCTGGCCCGCTCGCTGCGCACGCTCGGCGGCAAGGACGGCCTGGATCCGCAGCGTGTCGAGCAACGGATCTCGGTCCGGAACGATCGGGATGGCATCGGGTGTCACCGCAGCCGGTGCCTCGCGGGCCGTCAGGACCATTGACGGGGCGGCCTTCGGGACCCCAGATGGAACGATCGTTCGAACTGGGACCCCGATCGACCAGTCGGCCGTGACAGGTGCTGGACCGGTCATCCTGCTCATCACCGGGACTCCCGGGGCGCGGAACGGCGGATCCGAGAGGGGCACGTCGCGGTCCAGGCGCCGACGATCCGCCGGCCCGCCGCGGGCCGGCTCGCCGGGTGCCGTGAATGCGTCCGAGGAGAGCGTCGCCGCACGACGATGCACGGCATCGTGCTCGACGGTGAGCTTGACCTCTCGAGCCGGGGGCCGGCTGCCGAGGACCACGACGAGCGCGGACCCACTGGCAACGCCGAGCACGAGGCCGAGTGCCAGGAAGGCGAACTCGCTCGCGGTCATCTCCCGTCCTTTCCGGCCGGACACCTCCTCCGACCGTCTATCCCGCGTGGAAGCGTAGCTGCGAGCCATGGGCGCGTCAACCCGATCTTCGAACTCCGAGTCCGCTTTGCAGCCGCGCTCCGGCGGGTGGTAGATTCCGGGCGCCGGTCGCCATCCGCCCGGCCATCCCGTAGCGCCCCTCTCTGAAAGCGCGCACGACGAGAAAGGCACGACCGCGTCTTGGCTCTCGACCCGCACCAGGAGTTCCTCGTCCAGCCCGTCGATGCCTCGTGGTTGCAATGCAACATCGAGTGTCAGGAGGCGTGCCCGGTCGGGACGAACTGCCGCGGCTACCTGAACCTCGCCGCCGAGGGGCGGTTCGAGGAGGGTTACATCCTTTCGCGCGAGCCGAACCCGGTCGCCGCGATGTGTTCGTACGTCTGTTCCGCGCCGTGCGAGCGAGCCTGCCGCCGTGGCGACATCGATCGTCCACTGGCGA
>JBKJVO010000113.1:0-2538 GCA_046717305.1 Candidatus Limnocylindrales bacterium | reverse complement strand
GGTCCCGGTGTGCCCGTCCGGTCGTCCGCTGATGGCGCCGGGGCTCGAGGTGGTTCCCCACTTCTCCCCACTTTGCACCACTGCGGGCATGATAGCGCGCCGGAACCGCCCGTCAACAGGCAATTTCAGGGAACCTGCGAGGGCCTGCCGAGGCGGCCTGACAGCGGCCTGGCGGCCCGGGCGAGGTACTAGATCGACATCCCCAGACGGTTGGGCACTTCCTCGCGACTCCGGGCTGCGCGTCGTCCACGCCGCCGCGACGCCTCCGTGCTCACCCGAGGCTCGGCGGGCACACGGAGCCCGGGTCCGCCTGACAGATCGGCTCGCTCGCGGACCCGAACCCTCCCCGGGTGTCGATCTGAGAGCTTCACCGCCGGCCTCATCGCGACCTCAAAGGCTGCGCTGACGGTGCCGTCTTGATTCAGCGGGTCGGCGGCGGGAGCGTGATCCGGTCGCCTGCCTGGATGGTCGTCGGGTCCGTGATCTGCGGGTTCAGCTCGAGGATCGTGCTGTACGGCACGCCGAAATAGTTGCCGATGCTCCGAAGGTTGTCGCCGATCCGAACCGTGTAGACGTAGCAGTCGGGCGTCGCAGGGCAGGGCTCAAGGAGCGCATAGCGGTCACTCGTGGGAGCCGGCGACGGCGTCGACTCGGGCGTGGGTGCCGCCGTGGGCTCGGTGGTTGGTGGGACCGAGGGCTCCACGGACGGCTCGGATGATGCGGCGAGCGGCGGCGTCGGCTCGGACGTCTCGCCCGGTTTCGGGCTCGCATTCGCGACCTGCGATGCCTCGGGCGACGCCAACGGCAGCTCGAGCCCGCCGCGCATCGCGACGAAGGCCACCGCCGCGGAGGCAGACGCGATCAGGAACAACATGGCCGCCAGAACGGCCGGGGTCATCGTCCTGGTCCGTCGCCCCCCGCCGCCCGTGGGCGGCGCCGCTTCGTCAGTCTGGCCCGGGGCCGGGGCCACTTCGTCAGTCGGCACCGCGGCGAAGGCGGCCCGGTCCTCGGGACTCGGCATGTCCGCTTCGGGAGCGGCTTCGCCGGAGTAATAACGTGGGCAGGCCACATGAGCGGCGGTCAGGCAGGCCGATCGCTGCTGCCTGGCGTCCTGGGGATCGGCCACGCCGGTCGCGACGCACCGGTTCCGCGGATCCACCGCCTCGATCGGCAAGCCGAGCCGCCCGGTTTCGTCCTCCGCGCGGAGAAAGGGGCAGATCGCGGGGTTCGGCGCCCGCTGCGCAGGGTCGATCAGGATCGGCCGCTCGAACTCCGCCTCCACTCGCCCTCCGCCTGCTCCCCCGACGGCCGAGACTCTAGTACCTTTTCCGGGTAGCCGTGCCGCCCGGTCGGGTGCTAGTCTGCGGCACCTGCATCGACACCGGGTCGACGAGGAACATCGTCACATCGAGGCCCCAGGACACGTGGCCCTGCCGCTCAGTTCGTCGCAGGCGGACGCCGACACGTACCGCCTCGCCCCGCATCGCATCCGCCGCTGCACCTTTCGCCGCCTGATCCAGGTCGAGGCGCGCGGGCAGCGGGTGTATGACGTGGAGTGTCTCTTCCCGGATCGCAAGATCCCGATCCCGATCGGCGACCTCGATGCGGCGATGCCCGTCTGCAACTCGTGCACGGCCGCACACATCTTCCGTCCGGACGAGGATTAGGCCCCGAGGTCTTCGCCAGCGAGGCGACCTGTAAGCCGAGTTCTGTCCCGCGGCGCCGAAGCGCCGTGGGGATGGCCATCCATCTGAGGCCGGCGGTCACCCGCCGGCTCGTGCGGCCGACCCGAGGGCTGGGCAACGCGCCTCTCCCCCGGCGAACCGGGTTACGCCCTCCTACTTGGCCTTGCTCCGGGTAGAGCTTGCCGCGTTTCACTCCTTCCCGGCGGGCCCGGGGGCCCTTCGGGAAGGCATCGTCACTGTGGCGCTGGTCCTCGCCTCGCGGCGGGCGGGCGTTACCCGCTACCCTGCGCCGGAGAGCCCGGACGTTCCTCACGCCGCCGGTCGCCCGGCGACGCGCGACCGTCCAGTCGCCTCGCTGACCCCCGGATCTTACCGCGCCGGCGTCGAGGAGCCGGACAGCAGCCCGGCGACGGCCGCGGCGATCGCCCGGCCCAGGGCTGCGTGCGCGGCGGCATCGAGGTGAACCCCGTCGACTGGGTCGGCGGCGACGAGGGCGCCCGCATCGAGGAAGGCCGCGCCCAACTGGGCGGCGACCTCCCGGTAGAGGGGCGCCAGCCGTGCCGACGTCTCCCTGGCAGCGCCGAAGCCCCACAGCTCGGAGGCGATCGAGAGAGCGCCCAGCGGCGGCGGAGCGACGAGGAGGACCTCGGGCCGGCCGCCGTCGGGACCGCTGGTGCTCTCGCGGGCCAGGTCGACCAGGCTCCCGGCGCCCGCCGCGATCTCGGCGGCGCCGAGGCGGTAGATCGACTTGAGGTCGTTCGTGCCGAGCATGATCACGAGGACCGCCACCGGCGCGTGCGACGCGAGGCACGGGATGAGGTACGTTTGGCCGTTGCGCCCGACGGTGAACGGT
>JBKJVO010000112.1:0-5372 GCA_046717305.1 Candidatus Limnocylindrales bacterium | reverse complement strand
TGAAATACCTCGGTGACCCCGTGCCGTCGGTTTGGCGTATCGCGTGGAGCGTGCGTTTCTGGGCCCAGCCGGAGCACCGGCGCCGGGGCCTCGCACGAGCGCTCCTCGCCGCGAGTCTCCGGGCTGTCCGCGACGCCGGAGCGACCTCGGCCGCCCTCGGGGTCGACCTGCAGAACCCGAACCATGCCGTCACGCTGTACGAAAGCCTCGGGTTCCGGATCGTGGCCGAGGACTTCGAGTACGAGCTCGGGCCGTTCCCGCCCGGCTCGAAGCCGAACCTCGGCAACGGGGCGACGGGGTGAGCGTCATCACCGCGGCGCTCGAGGCGATGGGTTGGCGTCCCGCCCTGGTCGACGCGTTCGCGCCGCACGAGGCGTCCGGGCGCGTACCTGCACGCGTCGTCAGCGAGGAGCGCGGCCACTTCCTCGTCCACGATGGGGACACGACGCACGCAGCGACGGTCTCGGGCCGCCTCCGCCACGAGTCCGGCGGGGATCCCCTTGCCTACCCGACCGTCGGCGACTGGGTTGCGATAGCGCCTGCGGCGGGTGACGGCAGCGCGACGATCCATGGGCTCCTCCCGCGGCGCTCCGCGATCGTCCGGCGGGCGCCCGCGGACCACGGCAAGGGCGCCCAGGTCCTCGCCGCGAACGTGGACGTCGTGTTCATCGTCACATCACTCAACGCCGAGCTGAACCTCCGGCGCGTGGAGCGCTACCTGGCCGTGGCCTGGGAATCGGGCGCCCTGCCCGTCGTGATCCTGTCGAAGGCAGATCTCGACGACGATATCGAAGGCCATCGGCAGGCGGTGGCGTCCGTCTCGCCCGGCGTCGAGGTCATCACGGCGTCGGCGGTCACCGGCGTGGGCGTCGAGACCGTCCGGGCACACCTGGCTCCCGGGCGGACGGTCGCCTTCATCGGCTCGTCCGGGGTCGGAAAGTCCACCCTGGTGAACGCGCTCGCGGGCTACGAGCTCCTCACGACTGCCGGAATCCGCGAGGACGATGCCCGCGGCCGACATACGACGACACGGCGCCAGCTCGTGTCGCTCGCGGACGGACTCGTCATCGACACCCCCGGGCTGCGCGAGATGTCCCTGTTCGATGGCGCGGGCCTCGCCAGCGCGTTCGACGACGTGGCGCGGGCGGCGGAGGGCTGTCGGTTTCGTGACTGCGGCCACGACTCCGAGCCGGACTGTGCGGTCCGGGCGGCGCTCGCGACCGGCGACCTCGACTCGGATCGTTTCGAAGCATTCCGGAAGCTGGAGCGTGAGGCTCGGCGATCCGAGCTGGCGAACGACGCCGTCGCCCGCAGGGCGGAACGAAGGAAGTGGAACTCGATGATCAAGGGGGTGGAGCGTCAGATGCGAGAGAAGTATGGAGCGGATCGATGACCCTTGAGCGCGCACCATCGATCCCAGGGCTGAGGCTGCGACCCTTCGATCCCGGCCGCGACTACGGCCGGATCGCGGAGCTGCTGCGCATCACGCACCTGCACGACGGGACCGAGTGGCTGCCGTCCGAGGAGGTCCTGCGGGACGAGTGGCAGCCGACCGCGCGGTTCGAGCCGTCGGCCGATGTGATCGTCGCCGAGGTGGGCGATCGGGCGATCGGCGTCGCCGACACGGCCTGGCGCATCCATGGCGAGGACGTCCAGCACGAGGTCAAGCCGCTCGTCCACCCCGAGTTCCGAGGACACGGACTGGGACGACTGCTGCTCGACCGGATCGAGGCCCGCGCCAGCGCGGTCGCACGTGAGTCCCTGCGAACCGATCCCAGCCTCGCCATCCGGCACCGTTTCTTCACGGTCTTTGCCGACGATCAGGTGGCGGCGGTCGCGCCATTCGCCACCTCCGCCGCGTATGACCGCCACACGTACGGCTTCCTCATGCGCCGGCCGCTCGCGGCGCCCATCGAGTCCGCTCCGCTCCCCGACGGGCTGGAAGTCCGGCCCGTCCGGCCCGAGGACCACCGCGCCATCTGGGACGCGGACACGGAGGCGTTCAAGGACCACGCGGAGCCCTCAGTCCGGGATGAGGGGGACTTCGTCCACTGGTATGGCCAGCCGACGATCGATACGTCGCTGTGGCGGGTGGCGTGGGCCGGCAACGAGGTCGCGGGCAGCGTGATGACCTTCGTTTCGACGGACGAGAACGAGCGCCTCGGGGTCCGCCGAGCCTGGCTCGCACACGTGTCCGTTCGACGTCCGTGGCGCGGCCGCGGGCTGGCCAAGGCGCTCATCTCGGACACCCTTCGGATGCTCGCCGAATCCGGGTTCGAGGAAGGAGTGCTGGGGGTCCATGGCGAGAACCCGACGGGCGCCGTCGGACTCTATGAGCGATGCGGGTTCGAGATCCACCGCCGCTGGACGATGTGGCGGAAGCCGCTGAAGGCGGGCTAGTTAGAGCGGCAGCCGGCGATCTCGCGCCACCAACTCCAGCCACGGTCGTTCGCGGCCGATCGTCGTCCCTGGGCCGTGGCCCGGGAAGACGGCGAGAGGGTCGTCGAACGTGGCCAGCCGTGCGAGCGACTCGACCATCTGCTCCGGCGAGGCGCCCGGGAGGTCCACCCTCCCCCAGCCACCCGCGAAGAGCGTGTCGCCGCTGAACAGCAGGCCGTCGTCGGCCGACCAGAGGCAGACCGAACCCTCCGTGTGGCCCGGGGTATGGACGACACTCAGCCGGATGTCGCCGAACCGGATCTCGCCGCCCTCCGCGAGCTCGACCGCGGGGGCGCATGGCGGGATCTCGAAGGGTGCCCACAGCGGTGTCGGGCTCGTCAGTCGATGCGCATCGAGCGGATGAACCGCGATCGGGGCACCCGTGTGCTCGGCGACGGCGGCGTTCTCGCCGAAGTGGTCCCAGTGGCCGTGGGTCGTCACGATGAGCTTGAGGGTCCAGCCGCGCTCACGGAGTTCGTCGGTGATCCAGGCGAGCGATGGGATCGCCGTATCGATGGCGATCGCTTCACGCGTGCGCGCGCCCGCGAGCAGGTGGACGTTCGTGCCGACGGGTCCGACGATCCGCGAGAGGCGCTCCAATCAGCCCTCGGCGACGATCTTCGCGCGCATGCAGTCGAAGGTCTGGCCGATCATCTTGTTCGCCGTCCCCTCGACCATCCGCGCCCCGACGCTCGCGAGCATCCCGCTGAGGTTCACCTCGGCCGCCCAGAGCATCGTCGTCGTGCCGGCCTCGGGGCCGTCCACGAGGTTCATCCGGCCAAGCGCGTCCACCGCGCTTCCCGGCGCCTGGCCACGGGCCTTGATGATCGCCATGTCCGGCGGATGCTGCTCCGTGATCTCGAGGTCCACGACAAAGCGGGCGCTGATGAACCCGACGCCGACCTTGGCCTTCGCCCGGAAATGCGTCGGGTCGATGACCTCGATGGATTCAACGCCGGGGCCACACGCCCCGACCCGGTTCGGGTCGGTGACGAAGGCGAAGACCTGTTCGCGCGTGGCGGGGATGTCGACGGCGCCCGAGAACTCCATGGGTGGCCTCCGCTTGCGGCAATCGAGGCTGGGTCGGGCCGGCCGATCAGGCCTCGGGGGATGTGGGCTCCGATGATACCGGCGCGCCTGCATACGACGCCGGATCACGGATGAACCGGGTCCGACAGCTCATCGCGCAGAACGCGTAGACCACGCCGCCGTATTCCGCGAGGTGGCGGGCGTCCTTCCGATCCACGGTCATGCCGCAGACCGGATCGACCAGCACGATGTCATCGACGATCGGGCCGGGTGCCTCCTCGCCGGCCGATCGCGCGCGGCCGGCGATCGTGGCCGGCCCGGGAGCCGCGACGAACGCGGCCCGCCCCCGACGGACCTCGACGAGCTCGGCGAGGATCGAGATGGCGACCTCCCCGGCGGTCTCCGCCCCGAGGTCCAGCCCGGCCGGGGCACGGAGGGCCGCGATCCGATCCTCGGCGAGGCCGGTCTCATCCCGAAGCCACGTACGCACGACCGCGGCACGGGTCGGCGAAGCGACGAGGCCGACGTACGCGACGTCCCGGCCCAGTGCGGCCAGGACCGCCTCCTCATCCCAGACGCCCTGCGTGGCGACGACGACGAACGGCGGCGTGGCGAACTCGCGGACGTGCAGGTCCCGGTCCCCGAGCACGGCTTCGGCGGCCGGGAATGCCTCCGCATCGGCGACCGGGTCGAACAGGGTCACGCGCCAGCCGCTCGCCGCGCCGAGCGCCACGAGGGCGCCCGCGATCGGGGTCGTGCCGGCAACCCACAGGTGCGGGGCGGGCAGATGCGGTTCCACGTAGATCTCCAGGGTGCCACCCGAGTGGCAGGTCATGACCAGCTCCACGACGCCGTCCGCTCGGCGACCCTCGCCGGGAGCGTCCTTCGAGAGCCGGAGAAGGCGAGGCTGCCCGTCGGCGAGCGCCCGGAGCGCCTCGCGGACGACGACGGGCTGGGCGCAGCTGCCGCCGACCCAGCCCTCGATGGTTCCGTCGGGATGGACGATCCCGGACGCGCCGGGCCGCGCCGACGTCGGGCGGCGGACAGCGACGACCGTGGCGAGCACGAACGGCCGGCCGCCTGCCTCCAGTTCCGCGGCGCGGGTGAAGAACGAGCGGCCGGCGGCCGTCAGGCGATCCCCTTCTCGTGCAGGATCGCCCAGATCTTCTGGGGCGTCATCGGGATGTCCACGTTCCGGACGCCCAGGTGCCAGAGGGCATCCACGACGGCGTTCGCGATCGCCGGCGGGGCGCCGACGGTCGCCGATTCCCCGACTCCCTTGGCGCCGATCGGGTGATGCGGCGACGGGGTGATCGTCTTGTCGAGCTCCCACCTGGGCGTCTCGACAGCGGTCGGCAGGAGGTAATCCATGAACGTGCCGGCCTGGTTGTTGCCGAGCTCGTCGTAGGTGATCGACTCGTACAAGGCCGGTGCGAAGCCCATCGTGAGCCCGCCGTGGATCTGCCCGTCCACAATCATCGGGTTGATGATGTTGCCGCAGTCGTCCACCGCGACGAACCGTCGGACCGTCACCTGGCCGGTCGCCGTGTCGATATCCACGACGCAGATGTAGCTCCCGAACGGGAACGTCAGGTTCGGCGGGTCGTAGTAATCCACCGCCTCGAGACCGGCCTCCATCCCCGGCGGATGGTTGGTGTAGGCCGCGAAGCTGATCTCCTGGATCGTCTTGAACCGGTCCGGCGAGCCCTTCACGGTGAACTTGCCGGGCTCCCAGTCGAGGTCGTCCTCGGCGCACTCAAGGAGGTGGGCGGCGATCTTGCGGGCCTTGGCCAGGATCTTCCGCGACGCCATCGCCGCGGCCGCGCCGGCGACGGGCGTCGACCTGGACGCATAGGTCCCGAGCCCGTAGGGCGCGGTATCCGTGTCGCCGTACTCGATCTTGA
>JBKJVO010000111.1:0-4911 GCA_046717305.1 Candidatus Limnocylindrales bacterium | reverse complement strand
GCGCCGCGTCGGGCAAGCGCGACGAGCTCGGGCTGCGACGCGGCCTGCCCGCCGGCGAGGCGAAGATCGAGCCGCGACAGGCGGAGCTCGACGCCCTGGGAGGGGATCACGGGATCATCTTCTCGATCGGGAGGACGAGGATTCCGGAGGCACCGGCCGCCTTCAATCGAGGCAGGAGGCCCCACACGTCGTCGGCGCCCACGCCCGAGTGGATCGCGCTCATCCCGCTGTGCGCGAGCGGAATCACCGACGGTGACTCGAGGCCCGGGAGCAGCGCCTCGAGCTCGCCGAGGCGCCCGGCGGCGGCATTCATCATCAGGTATTTTCGGTCGCGGGCGGCGATCACCGCGCCGACCATCGTGTCGATTGCCGCGAGATCGAGCGCGCGATCGGCGGCAGCCTGCGGGTTCGCGACGAGAACCGCCTCCGATGCGAGCACGTCGCCGATCACCCGAAGCCCGTTCATCGCAAGCGTGGAGCCCGTGGAGACGAGGTCCACGATCGCCTCGGCCAGGCCAAGCCGGGGCGCCACCTCAACCGCACCGGACAGCGCGATGACCTCGACCGGGATCTCGCGGTCGCGAAAGTAGGCGCGTGCCACGTTCGGATGCGCGGTCGCGACGCGGGCGCCGGCGAGCTCCTCCACCGCCTGGAACGGCGCGTCGCCGGGCACCGCGACGGCGAGCCGGCAGCGGCCGTACCCGAGTGCCCGGGTCACCGGGAGCGTGCTGCCGGTCTCGGCCAGGAGATCCCGCCCGGTGATCCCGAGATCGGCCACGCCGTCCCCGACGAACTCGACGATGTCCGACGTGCGGACGAAGAGGATGTCCAGGTCGAAGTTCTGGACGCGCGCGATCAGGCTCCGGTCGTGTTCATCGAAGACGAGACCGGCACCGTGCAGCAGCGCGAGGGTCGGCTCAACCAGCCGGCCCTTGTTCGGGACGGCGAGCCGGAGGCGCTCGCGCATCAGGCGCGTGGGCCGCTGGACGGGGCGGGGGAGCCGACGCGGCCCCGGTCGAGGAGGAGGCGATAGCCGCCTTCGCCGTGGCGCAGCCACGACGCGATCCGCGTGATCGTCGCCGTGCTCGCGCCGGTCCGCTGCGAGATTTCCGCGTAGTGCATCCCGCCATCGAGGAGGCGCGCGACGGACCAGCGAAGCGCGAGGTCTCGAAGCTCGCCGATGGTCAGCAGGTCACGGAAGAACTGTTCGGCCTCGCCCCGGGTCTCGAGCCACAGGATCGCGTCGAACAGGGCGAGTGCGTCGTCGGTGCGCCAGGAGTCGTCGGCCGCCATGTCGGGTCCTCGCGTCAACATCGTGCTGTCGTGATAACGTATTAGCGTAGTAACACGCTATCACACGAAGAGGACCGTGGCAACCTTCGACCTCCTGCCCGCCATCGACCTCCGCGGCGGTCGCGTCGTCCGGCTCCGGCAGGGAGACTTCGAACGGGAGACCGCCTACGCGGACGACCCCGTGGCCGTTGCGATCCGGTTCGTCGAGGGGGGAGCGAGGTGGCTGCACGTCGTCGACCTCGACGGGGCGCGCTCGGGCCGTCCGGCACACGAGACGGTTATCGGTCAGATTGTCGACGCGGTGGGGAAGGATGCCTCGGTGGAGGTCGCCGGCGGGTTGCGATCGATCGGCGCCGTCTCGGAAGCCATCGACGCGGGTGCTGCACGCGCGGTCGTGGGAACCTCGGCGCTCGCGAACCCCGCGTTCGTCGCCGCCCTCGTGCGCACGCATGGCGTTGACCGCATCGCGGTCGCACTCGACGTTCGAAACGGCGTCGCGATCGGGAACGGCTGGGTCGAGGGTGCAGCGGGAGCACCCATCCGGCACCTGATCGACCGCCTTCGCGACGCCGGCGTCGCCTGGTTCGAGGTCACGGCAATCGACCGGGATGGCTCACTCGAGGGCCCGGACGCCGACCTTCTGGCATCGGTCGCTGCAGAGCCAAACACTCGCGTCATCGCCTCGGGCGGGATCAGATCCGCCGACGACCTCCGGGCGATTCGCGCGATCGGCTGTGCCGGCGCGATCGTCGGCCGTGCGCTCTACGAGGGAACGCTCGACCTCGGGGCCGCGCTCGAGGCAGCTGCCGGATAGCCTGCTGCCGGCCGGCTCAGTGGCCGCCGGCCGCCTCGAGTTCCTTGCGATGCTGCTCGATCACCTTTTCGGCGAGGTGCGCCGGCACGTCGTCGTAGTGGTCCAGGGTCGCACTGAAGGTGCCGCGTCCGCCGGTGATCGAGCGAAGCTCGGTCGCGTAGGAGAAGAGCTCGGCCTGGGGCACGGTGGCGTTGATGACCTGCATCCCGTTCGCCGTGTCCATCCCCAGCACGCGGCCGCGGCGCCCGTTGAGGTCACGATTGACTTCGCCCATGAACGCCTCGGGGATATGGACCGAGACGGCCATGATCGGCTCCAGGAGCACCGGCTTCGCCTGGTGGACGCCGTCCTTGAGGGCCATCGACGCGGCGATCTTGAACGACAGCTCGTTGGAGTCCACGTTGTGGAACGAGCCGTCGTAGAGCGTCGCCCTGAAGTCGGACAGCGGGTAGCCCGCAACGACGCCCTCGGCCGCCGTCTCGCGGATGCCCTTCTCGATGCCCGGGAAGAACTGCTTCGGCACAGACCCACCGACGACCTTCTCGGCGAACTCGACGCCGCCGCCGGGGTTCGGCTCCAGCTCCAGCCAGACGTCGCCGAACATGCCGTGGCCGCCGGTCTGCTTCTTGTACCGGCCGTGGACCTGAACCTTGCCGCGGATCGTTTCCTTGTACGGCACCCTTGGCGTCCGCGTGACGATCGCCGAACCGAACTTCCGCTTGAGGCGCTCGGTGATGACCGCGGTGTGGGCCTCGCCCATCGTGATGAGGACCTGTTCGCCGGTCTCGCTTCGCTCCACTCGAGCGGTTGTCTCCTCCTCCAGCATCCGCTGGAGTGCCGTGCCCATCTTGTCGAGGTCCGCCTTCGTCTGCGGCTCGATGGCGACCATCAGGGTCGGCGTCGGGAATCCGAGGGGCGGCAGGACCAACGGACGCTCCCTGGCGCCGAGGGTGTCCCCGGTCGCGGTGACGCTGAGCTTCGCCACCGCGCCGATCTCGCCCGCCTTGAGTTCCCCGATCGCCTCCTGTTCCTTCCCGTGGAGCAGGAGCAGCTGCCCGATCCGCTCGTCCTCGTTCTTCGTGGCGTTCCAGACGTGGGCCTGGGAGTGCAGGGTCCCGGACAGCACCCGGAGGTACGTCAGGCGCCCGACGAATGGGTCGGCTGCGGTCTTGAAGACCCGCACGAGGACCGGACCGTCCGGGTCCGGTGGCACCGCGACGGACGCGCCGGACCGATCCGTCGCCTGGGCCGGCGCCTCGTCGGCGGGGGAGGGAAGGTAGCGGATGATCGCATCGAGCAAACCGCGAAGTCCGATGCCGCTCGTGGCGCTGCCGACGAGGACCGGCGCGAGCACCGACTCCTTGACGCCCTTTCGAAGGCAGGCTTCCAGCTCGGCGTCAGAGATCTCCTCGCCTTCGAGGTACTTCGTGAGGACGTCGTCGTCCGCCTCGGATGCCGCCTCGAGGAGCTGATCGCGCCGGCGAGCGACCTCGCCCTCGAGCTCCGACGGGATGGCGACCTCGATCTCCTTGCCGGCTTCCCAGCGGTAGGCCTTCCGGTGGACGAGATCGACGTACCCGGAGAACGTATCGGCGGCACCGATCGCGATCTGGAGCGGCGCGATCTTGTGGCCGAACGTGGCGCGGAGCGCGTCAAGCGCAGCCGTGGGATCTGCGTTCTCGCGGTCGCACTTGTTGATGAAGAAACAGGCCGCGGTATTCGTCGCCCGTGCCAGGGCCACGGACTGCTCGAGTCCGGCCTCCACGCCGCCGGACGCATCGATGACGAAGAGAGCACCGTCGGCGGCATGGAATCCGGACACGACTTCGGCCGCGAAGTCGAGATAGCCGGGCGTGTCCACGATGGTGATTCGCGTTCCGTCCATCTCGAAGGTCGCCACCGCGAGGCTCAGCGACTCACGTCGCTTCTGCTCTTCCGGCTCAAAGTCCAGGTGGGACGTGCCGTCGTCGACGCGACCCAGTCGCGGGACCGCGCCCGCCCGAAAGAGGAGCTGTTCGCCGAGCGTCGTCTTGCCGGCACCGGCATGCCCGGCCAGGACGACGCTCCGAAGGTGGGGCAGGTCGACGTTCTTCATCGTCATGAAACGGTCGGTCCTCTCTTCTGGCGGACGGGCGAACCCGGCCGCGGAGGGGCGTCGCGCGGCGGTCCGGCCATGATAGTCCGGTATACTCCCGGCCGATGTCCGGACATTCCAAGTGGTCCACGATCAAGCGCCAGAAGGGTGCCAACGACGCGAAGCGGGGGGCACTCTTCACCAAGGTCGCCCGCGAGATCATGGTGGCTGCGCGTGCCGGCGGCGGGGATCCGGACGCGAACTACCGGCTCCGGCTGGCGATGGACAAGGCGCGCGCGGTCAACATGCCGATGGACAACATCAAGCGCGCCGTCGAGCGGGCCGCGGGTGCCGGGGACGGCGAGCAGTTCGAGGAGATCATCTACGAGGGGTACGGCCCGGGCGGCGTGGCCATCCTCGTCGAGGCGGCCACGGACAACCGGAACCGGACGGCGTCTGACGTGCGCTCGATGTTCGCGAAGGCGGGCGGTCAGCTGGCGGGGAGCGGCGCGGTCGCCTGGCAGTTCGAGCCACGCGGCCTGATCACCGTCCCGACGGCGGGGCGAGACGCGGATGAGATGGCACTGACGGCAATCGATGCCGGCGCGAGCGACGTGGACACCTCGGATCCCGCGGTCATGGACGTCTACACGGACCCCGGGGACCTCGAACGGGTCCGCAAGTCCTTCGACAACCTGCGGATCGCCGTGGAATCGGCCGAGACCACGAT
>JBKJVO010000110.1:0-7941 GCA_046717305.1 Candidatus Limnocylindrales bacterium | reverse complement strand
GCGGGCTTCAAGGACGGTCCACCGGGCCCGGCCCCGGGGCCCGTGGCGCAGGGCTCGAGCGGGCGATGCGAGAGGCGCGCCAGCGCAGACGTTCGGATGGTTACCATGCATTCGAACGAGCTTGACCGTCAACCTGCTTGGCGGCCCATCCATTCACGCGATATCCCTGCTGGAACGCTGCGCAGTATTGAACGTCAGGGCGAGCCCGCGCTCGGGCAGCGTTGGCTACTCGGAGGCTGAGTCGATGACTGACCCACGCCGATACTCCGCGACGTACACCTTCACCGGACGAGGCTGGATCGTGCAATTCCTCTATCCGGACATCTCGACGTTCGGCCGAACGCTGGCGGCGTCAAAGCGGCACGCTCGGAGTCTCCTCGCGGTCCACCTGGAGGTGGACGGTCTCGACAAGGCCCGCGTCGAGATCGACGAAGCTGTGCTCCTGCCCATTGGCGTCGATGCTGAGGTGGATCACCTGGTTCGGATGCGGGAGCAGGCGGATGCGATCAGGAATGAGCTCGCATCCGCCACTCGGCGGGCGGCCGGCGAGCTGCGGCGCGCAGGGTTCTCAACTCGCGACGTCGGCGCGCTGCTCGGGATCTCGGGAGCCCGTGTATCGCAGATCGAGCGGGAGACGATCACGACCGGGTGATCTCGGCGTGCTCCTCAGCTCGCGTCGTGCAGGTGGGGTCCCGAGGCGGGATTCGGGCGCCGAACGGAGCGAAGGATCCAGAAGGCGATCCCCAGCCCAACCGCGACCGCGGTGACCCCAACGACCATCGCGAGCGGTGTGACGCCCCCTTCGGCGTCTATTCGCGAGAGTGCGTCGATCAGGACCACGTAGAACGCGACGACCACCCCGGCGGCGGCGGCCAGCAAGGCGGCGATCCAGCGGCGGAGATTCGGGCGCCGGATGGCGATGAGCGAAATGCCCACGATTAGGATGACGGCGAGGATCCCATTGAGCGACGGCCCCGCGACGTTGACCGGATCGCCGGGCGGCGCGTATTCGACCTCGGCGAAGACGGTGCGTGGCGCAGCCAGGAACAGGAACAGGCCAGCGACGAGCCCGCGTCGAACAGGTTGAAACATCGCACGCAAGGTAGCGCGCCGCCGACGTAACGACAACCCCATCATGTCATGCGAACCTCGATGTCGAGGGCGATCGCGCGGCGGACCGTGTCGATGACGGGGCAACGATCGATCGCCCACCGGGCGAGATCGTCCAGGTCGGTCGGCGTCCGGCCGTGGGCCTTGATCGAGACGACGATCTTCCCCGACAGGGCTCCGGCGGGAATCGCCGGAGCCAAGGCCCAGGATAGCCCTCTGGCCTTGACCGCTGCCGCAGACTCTGTCCATCGATGACCGACGACCTCGATCCACGCGAAGCCGAGCGCATCCGCCGCCGGGATCACGACCTGGAGGCCGAACAGCGCGCGCTCATGAACCCGGGCATGGGCAAGGTCTTCAAGCAGATCCAGGACTCGCTCGCCAAGGCGGCGAAGGAGCCGCCGCCGAGGCGCCGACACCGCCCGAAGGCCTGACCGTCAATCGAGCAATTCGCGGCCGAACTGGTGCGACGCGTGCTGCTCGTAGCCGACCGCCTGCCAGAACGCGGCGCCAGTCTCGTTCCCGTCGCGGACAATGACGTTCACCTTGCGACAGCCCAGGGCGCGGAGACGATCCTCAACCTGGCGGACGAGACGCGTCCCGAGGCCCGCCCGCTGGTGTAACGGGGCCGCAGCCACGTGGTAGATCCAGCCCCGGCGGCCGTCCCACGCGCCCATCGCCGACCCGACGACCAGCTGACCCTGTGCCGCGACAAGGAACGTCCCGGGGTTCCGCTGCGCGAAGGTCCGCAGGCTCGCGTCGTCGTCGCCGAGGGACCTCAAGTCCGCGGCGCCCCACAGGGAGCGGAGGCCCACGCCGTCCCCGGAGCGGTACTCGCGGATCACGACAGGCGGTGGTGGAGGCGGCGGCTCGGGCCTCGGCGGGGACGAGGGCGCCTGCTTCAGTGATCCCTTCGGCAGGGCTGCGCTCCGGTCGGCCAGGTTTGAGATGGGTGCCGGTGCGCGACGAGCCACTTCAGTCGCGGACCGCGCCTCACCGAGCGTGGTGAACGGACCGCGCACGAGCGGCAGGCCCAACTCGTTCATCTGCTCGGCGTCCACCACCATCCAACCGCCGGACGATTGCTGGACAGCAAACCGGCCGTCGCCGGTCAGGTAGCGGCCGGCGGACTCGCGCTTCAGTTTCGAGGGGTCGGGCGGCACCGATGCTCCGCCCTTGGTCGATCGCGCCATGTCAAGAGCGTACCGGACGGACGACAGCTTCTCGCTGCGCCATCATGGCCCGATGCTCGCCGCGCTCCGGACCGTCAGCCCGTCCAGCACGGTGATCCAGCCGTCCGCGGTCCACGGCGGCCTGACGGACGATCCCGAAGCGCGCTCGACCACCTCTTCGCGGCCCAGGTGGGGTAGGCCGAGCCTCAGGGGGTCGCGTCCACCCCGGTCCAGCGCCGATCCACCGCGAGCTGGATCACCGTCGGGCGGTCCGAGACCATCGCCTGGCGGATGGCCGCCTCCACGCCGGCGTCCGAGTCCACGCGAACGCCACGAGCGCCGAGCGCCCGCGCCGCGGCCGCGAAGTCCACGGGACCAAGGTCCGTGCCTGCCGTCGAGCCGCCGACGCGGCGGTCCTGGTACGTCCGGATCATCCCGTACTGCTCGTTGTCGAATACGAGGACAATGGCCCGGAGGCCCATCCGGACGGCCGTCTCGAGCTCGCCCAGAGTCATCCCGAGCCCACCGTCGCCCACAAGCGCAACGACCTGCCGATCACGGTGGACCAACCCGGCGGCAATCGCGGCGGGCAGGCCATAGCCCATTGCGCCCGACGTTGGGCCCAGGAACGTGCCGGGCCGACGGAACCGGAAGCCGCGTGCCGCCCAGCCGGAAAAGCTGCCGGCGTCGGTCGTGACGATCCCGTCATCGGGGAGGAGCGCTCGGAGCGTCGTGATCACCCGACCGGGATGGACGCCTGGCCCGGACCACGGATGCGCATCGATCACCGTGGCAGCCTCCCAGGCCGCGCGGTCCGCCGCGTTCCGGACGGCGCGTGCATCCGTGGAGGCGGCATCGAGGACCCCGCGTGACTCCAAACGAGCCACGGCCGCCCGCAGGAACTGTTTCGCGTCGGCGGTCACGGCAATGTCCGGTGCGGGCAGGGTGGGTGATGGGCGGCCCGGCGCGATATCCACATGCGCCCAGCGAGTGCCATTGGCCGGGATCGTCCAGCTGTGCGACGCGATCTCTCCGAGCCGGCATCCGATGACGAGCATCGCGTCCGCGGCGGCCAGGCGCTCACGGACGACGGCCGGCGATCCGTAGCCCGTCATCCCGAGGTAGAGCGGGTGGTCGTTCGAGATCAGGTCGCCGCGACGCCAGGCGGCGATGACCGGGATCCGAAGCAGCTCGGCCAGCCGGACCAGCTCGTTCGACGTGCGGGCACGCAGAATCCCGCCGCCGGCCAGGATCACCGGCCGCTCGGCGCCGGCCAGCAGGTGCAGGACGCTCCGAATCTCCGCGTCGGTCGGGCGGGGCGGCGCCGTCCGGATCGGGGCTGCGGGGGCACCCTCCGGGACGATCTCGTCGAGGAGATCCTCGGCCAGGGACAGCAGGACGGGCCCCGGCCGGCCCGTGGTCGCCTCGGTGACGGCCGTCTCCACCGCAGCGATGGCCTCGGCGATGGTTCGAGGTTCCACCGCCCACTTCGCGAGCCCGCCGATCGTGGCGACCAGGTCGATCTCCTGGAAGCCCTCCCGGCTACGCGACGACCGCTCGACCTGCCCGACGAGCGCGAACATCGGGCTCGAGTCGGCCGTCGCGGTGTGGATCCCGATCGCCAGGTTCGAGGCGCCGACGGCACGCGTTCCGAGGCACGCCGCAGGCCGGCCCGTCAGCTGTGCGTGCGCTTCCGCCATGAACGCTGCCGCGCCTTCGTGTCGCGTCCCGACGACATGGATCCCCGCCGCCTCCAGCCCGTCGATGAGGCCGAGGAAGCTCTCCCCCGGCACCGTGAACGCCCAGCGCACGCCCGCGCGGCGGAGCGCGTCGGCGACCATCCGCCCGACTGTGATCGGCCCAGCAGGGCCCGCCGGCGGCAGTTCATCGGAGTTCGCACCGTCCGCGGACGCCTCGCCTGACAGTTCGGCTGACGTATCGGCGGGCAGTTCGGTTGAGCTTTCGGAGGGCAGTTCCGGAACCTCGTCGGGGATGGCCTCCACCGGGGTCTCGGTCGCCAGCTCGTCCACGTCAGAAGCCGGGGTTCGGGAGGAGCGTCACGAGCATGCTGAGCACGACGACCACGGCAACGATCGCCATGACGATCCGTCCGAACCGCGCACCGGGCAGCACGGCCCTACCGGTAGTTCTGGAACTGGAGCGGAACAGTTTCGTCCAGCTCGCGAAGACGGATGATGACACGCTGCAGGTCGTCCCTGCTCTTTCCGGAGACGCGGATCGCCTCGCCCTGGATCTGCGACTTGACCTTCGGGAACTCGTCGCGGATCAGCTTGGAGAGCTTCCTTGCCAGGTCCTCGGGGAGCCCGCGTCGGAGACCGATGCGCTGACGGACCTTGTTCCCGCCGGCCGGTTCCACCTTGCCCCAATCGAAGATCTTGAGCGACAGGTTCCGGCGAACGGCCTTCGATTCGATCAGATCCTTTACGGCAGACGCCCGGAACTCGGAGTCAGTGAGCAGGGTGAGCTCATCCGAGCCCTGCTCGAGCTCGACGGTCACGCCCTTGAAGTCGTAGCGCTGGCCAACCTCGCGCCGGACCTGGTCCAGCGCGTTCCGCAGCTCCTGAATGTCGAATTCGCTGACGACATCGAAGGAGATGTCTCCCGCCATCGATCCTCCCTGACCTGTCCTACTCCGCCGCCGATTGCCACCGCTGGTACCAGTATGCCCCGAGCAGGGCCCTGCGGCTGTCGTTGCGCCCGATGTACGGGGCGTCGTGCGGGCTCAAGCCTCCGCGGCGCTGAGGAGCTCCAGGAGCCGCTCGCCGATCCGGTAGCTCCGACCGCCGCCCATGACGAGCACCGCATCGCCAGACCGCACCTCGCCGGCAAGCCAGTCCGCCGTCGCCTCCACGGAGCCGGGTGCGGCGTGCGGGATCTCCGGCCGCAATCGGGCAACTGCCGCGCGGAGCGCCTCCGGCGAGGTGATCGTGGTGTCGGGATCGCGGCCGGCCCAGATGTCCGCGACGGCGACGGCATCGGCGGTGGCGAGCGAGGCGGCGAACTCACCCAGCATGGCCGCCGTCCGATGGAACGTGAGCGGCTCATAGACGGCCCAGATGCGGCGGCCAGGCTCCCGCTGGCGCAGCGCGGCGATCGTGGCGCGGATGGCAGAGGGATGGTGACCGTAATCATCATAGACGACGACGCCGGCCGCCTCGCCCTTGCGCTCGAGGCGCCGGCCGACGCCGGAAAACGAGGTGATACCCGCGGCAATCGCGGCCGGCTCGACGCCGAGGGCCAGGGCGGCACCCGCGACGCCGAGGGCGTTGGCCGCGTTGTGCCGGCCGACGGTGGCCAGGCGCGCGCTCGTCGGGCCCGCGAGGGCATCGAGGCCCAGGATCTCGAGCATCGTCCCCTGCGGGTCTGCCGCGGCGATGCGGCCAAGCAGGACGGAGGCCGGCCCGAGGGGTGTCGCGTACTGGTCCGCAATCCCTCGGAGATAGCCACCCCGTTGCGGCGCGACCTCGGCGAGGGCATAGGCGACAAGACGGATCGGCATGTCCCGGATGACGTGATCCAGCACCGTCTGGACGCCCGGATCGCCCACATTGGCCACGAGCGTCGCGCCCTCGGGCATGGCGCGAACCCATCCTTCGAAGGCATCGGCGACGGCTCCGATGTCGGCGAAGACGTCCGGATGGTCCCACTCGACGCTCGTCAGGACCGCCACGGAGGGACGGTATGGGTCGAAGTTCCCGGCGTACTCATCGGCTTCGACGACGAAGGCATCGCCCCGGCCGATCCGTGCCGTGGCGGCAACGCCGCCGGTGAGGGTCGGCGGCAGGAGTGCCCCGACGAACGCCGACGGATCTGCCCCGGCAGCCACCAGCAGGTGGACGAGCCAGCCGGCCGACGTGCTCTTGCCGTGCGTTCCCGCCACCGCCACGAGGCGCCGGCCGTCCGCCGTGTCGGCGATGACCTGCTGCCACGGTTCCACGGGAATCCCGAGATCACGCGCGGCGCGGAGCTCCGGGTGATCCGGCGCGATCGCCGTGAGTGCCTTCGTCACTGCCAGTCGATCCGGGCGTGGGGTCACCCGGACGTGCCCCGGATCGTGGCCCCATGCGAGGCGGATCCCAGCGGTTTCCAGGGCGGGCGAATACGGCGATGGCTCGCCGGCGTCGCAGCCGCTGACGATCGCGCCGGCGCTCGACGCCAGGAGCGCCGCTGCCGACGCTCCGGCACCGGCCGCGCCCACGACGTGAATCAGCTCCCCGGGACGAATCGGCCGGGATGCACGGGTCGCGGCGAGCCCTGCCCCGACGTCCTGGGCGGTCCGGGTCACGGCTGCGCCGCGTTCACGGCTGCAGCCCGGTCTGCCAGCCAGGCGATCGCCGCATGGACGCTCGCCCGTCGGTTCCAGGCTCGATCGCCGGTCCAGTCGAACCGCCGGATCTCGATGCCGATCGCGTCGGCGAGTCCGATGAACGTCAGGCCAACGGGTTTGTCATCCGATCCACCGCCCGGCCCGGCGACCCCGGTCACGGACACGGCCATCGAGACGCCGAAGCGTTCTCGGGCACCACGAGCCATCTCCCGTGCGACGGCGATGCTCACGGCGCCGTGGGCGGCGATCACGGGCGGGCGAATACCGAGCAGATCTACCTTCGCTCGATCCGAATACGCGATCACGCCGCCGAGGACGTAGGCGGACGAACCTGGAACGTCCGTGAGCGTGGCGGCCACGAGGCCCCCGGTGCACGACTCCGCCGTGGCCACCGTCAGGCCACGCTCGAGACACAGGCCCTGGAGCCGCTCCGCCAGCACGGCGAGGTCGTGGTCCACCATCCCGCGGCGGTCCGCTACCTGCGCTGCGTGGCTTGCGGCGGCGCCGGCGGCTGGAACAGCCACGTCTCGGGGATGCCCGGCTTCCCGAGCGCCCCGAGGGGCACCCCGTTGAGGGTGAAGATTGTGAAGCCGGACGATCCGGTCCGGACTTCGACCGATGTCGTCCCGGTGAACGTGATCGTCCGTCCGGGTGCGAAGACCTTGCCGCTCTGCGGGATCGATGGATCGAGGACACCGTCCACCCACACCTTCAGCCATGCGTTCCCGCCCTGGATCGTGACCACGAGGTTGACGCCCTTGTAAGCGACCGTGACCGTTCGTGTGAGTGCGGCGGTCTTGCCGTCGGGTGAGGTCGCGGTGATCGTGATCGCCCAGCGGCCCTCCGTGAGCTCGAGGGGCGTCGCGAAGCTCCCGTCGTCGGCAACCTCCACGGTGAGGCCGCCCGGGTCGTCGGGCGGCGCTGATGCGGACGGGTCCGGCGATGCGGGCACCGGCGTCGGGGGCGGCGCGACGGTCGGCGGCGGAGACGATCCGTCCGGCGGCCCAAGGTAGGTCGCGGTGACGACGAGTGTCTGGGCATTCGCCGTCATGCCCTCGACGGGAACCGCCCCGTTCTCGTACGTCGTGCTGTCCTGCGGCTGCGTCACGGTGAGCGTCGGCGCCAGGATGACGAGGTACGGGACGTTGATCACGATCCTCCGAGGCGTCTCGGTCGGCTTGCCCGTTTCGGGGTCCACTGCGTCGATGTCGAACTGGTTCTGACCGCGTCGCAGCTCCACGTCCACGCTCCACGACCCGTCGGACAGGGCCGTGACCAGGTACGGCCGCGAGCGGCCGGGGATCTCCACAG
>JBKJVO010000109.1:0-2996 GCA_046717305.1 Candidatus Limnocylindrales bacterium | reverse complement strand
ATCGCGGCCTGCGCGGCGGTTGGGGCGCTCGCGTCCGCCGCGCCCGGACTCGGCCGTTTGGCCGAGCCCCCCTTCGTCATCGTCATCGGTTCTGGCCCCTCCGTGGCCTGGTCCGCGTCCTCGGCCTCTGCGGCCGCCGACGCATCCCCGAGATACAACAAGACCCCCGCCTCCGGCGAGGGTCCCTCTGGTCTTCGGTGGTCTGTCGCGCTACTGGCGCCCGTCCCTCCGCGTTCCTCGGTTCTCCCGCCGGGAGCCGGTAATGAGGACCAGGAGGCTCTCAATGCCGACCAGGAGCGAGCGAATAAGGGAGAGAAGGGATACCTCGAACGAGTCGTTCTCGATGGGCATGTACACGCGCCGACCATCGCTCGTCACGACGACGGCGACACGGCGGCGATCCAGACCATTCGAGGTTCGCACGGTCCGCGCAGTCTACGGCCCGATCCACCGATGCGCAACCACACTGAAGTCCCCGGGTCGGGCCGGCCTGGGGAGCTGTTGACCACGAGTCAAGCTTTCGATGCCTCGAGGCCGCCGGATTGTCCGGCGGTCAAGACCGCGACCGGCCCGAGCCCTTTGCAGCCCCGATATGGCGCAGGAAGTGACTGGCACGCAAGAGTGCGACCAGCGGGTCAGGAAACATTGACTGCTGGACAAAGCGGGATAATTCCGGACTCGCGCCGCCGGACTCGCGCCGGACTCGCGCCGCCGGTCTCGACCCGGGCGCCAGGTGATCGCCCGGTGATCGCCCGGTGAGCGCCCGGTGATCGCCCGGGGATCGGCCGGTGAGCGTCTGGTGGTCTACTGCCCGCGTGAAGACGGACAGCCTCGAGCGCGGGGCCAGACGAACCGCGGACGAGCTCCATCGCAGGCTGGGGGTTGACGTTGCGCGCTTGCGCCACGATGCGGGCATCAAGCCCGCCGAACTGGCTCGGGGTTCCCGCGTCGACCCCGGCTTCCTGTGCCGCATTGAGCAGGGAGCCGAGCACCCGACGCTCGAGACGTACGCGCGGCTCGCGGCCGCCCTCGGTGCCGATCTGTCAGTGCGCCTCTATCCGAACACCGGCCCCACGATCCGGGACCGCCATCAGGCACGAATCCTCGAGGCGCTCCTCGCCCCGCTCCACCCTCGCTGGCATGCCTATCCCGAAATCGCCGTCCGGCGCCCCTCGAGAGGCTGGATCGACGTTGGTCTCCATGACCCTCGCGGCCGGATCATGGTGGCCACGGAGATCCAGTCCGAGCTTCGCCGGCTCGAGCAGCTCATCCGGTGGTCCGGCGAGAAAGCCGCGTCGATCGCTTCGTGGGATGGCTGGGCCCAATTGGGTGAACCACCGGAGATGTCGTCGCTGCTGATCATCCGAGACACGAGAACGACCCGGGCCATCGCCCGCGAGTTCCGCCGGACCCTCGATGCCGCATTCCCTGCGCACCCAGACGACGCACTCGCCGCCTTGACCGGCGTCGCTGCCTGGCCGGGGGCGTCGGTCCTGTGGGCCACCGCGGATGGCGTGGCGGATCGGTTCCGGCTCGTCGCGCGGCGCTGAGACGGTCGCACCAACCGTTCGGATCAGCTTTGGGCGTGGCGACCCTCGCGTGGCGTTCCCGTGCCTGCTGGTACCCTTCCCGTCCGCGAACCCAGCCAGCGCCCGGAGCCGCCCGTGTCAGTCGCCGAGTCCAGCCAGCCGCGAACCCTGGTCGAGAAGATCTGGGACGACCACGTCGTCGCCGAGGACCCCGGCGCGCCGAGCATCCTGGCGGTCGCCCTCCATCTCATCCACGAGGTCACGAGCCCGCAGGCATTCACGGGGCTCCGACAGCGCGGGCTCAAGGTCCGTCATCCGGAACGGACGGTCGCCACCGCGGATCATTCGGTGCCCACCACCCCGCGCGGCCTGCCGTTCCTCGATCCCATGGCCGCGGCCCAGGTGCAGCAGCTCGACACCAACTGCCGCGAGTTCGGCATCCCCCTGCACGGGATCGGCAATCCGAACCAGGGGATCGTCCACGTCATCGGGCCGCAGCTGGGGCTCACCCAGCCCGGGATGACGATCGTCTGTGGCGACTCCCACACGAGCACGCACGGGGCGTTCGGCGCACTGGCCTTCGGGATCGGGACGTCCGAGGTGGAAATGGTCCTCGCGACCCAGTGCCTGCTCCAGCGGAAGCCGAAGACGTACGAGGTCCGGGTGGACGGGAAGCTCGAGGCCGGCGTCAGCGCCAAGGACATCATCCTCGCGCTCATCGCGCAGATCGGCGTCGCCGGCGGCACCGGCCACGTCTTCGAGTATCGCGGCGAAGCCATCCGCGCCCTGACGATGGAGCAGCGGATGACGATCTGCAACATGAGCATCGAGGGCGGCGCCCGGGCCGGACTCATCGCCCCGGACGACACGACGTTCGAATACCTCGCCGGCCGCCCGCACGCCCCCCACGGCAAGCCCTGGGACGAGGCGGTCGCGCGCTGGCGGACCCTCCCCACGGATGACGGCGCGACCTTCGACCGGTCGATCGTCATCGACGCCTCGGCCCTCGAGCCGATGGTCACCTACGGCACCAACCCCGGGATGGGCATCCCGATCAGCGGCCGTGTCCCCGATCCCGCGGTGGCCACGGACCCTGCCGGGCGCCGCGCCCTCGAGCGAGCGCTTGAGTACATGGATCTGACGCCCGGTCAGGCAATCCTGGGCCAGCCCGTGGACGTCGTGTTCATCGGCAGCTGCACGAACGGTCGAATCAGCGACCTGCGCCTCGCCGCCGCGGCGCTCAAGGGTCGCCACGTCGCCGCGAACGTTCGGATGATGATCGTGCCCGGTTCGGACGAAGTGAAGCGCGAAGCGGAGGGCGAGGGCCTCCACGAGATCTTCCGCGCAGCCGGCGCCGAGTGGCGCGAGGCCGGCTGCTCGATGTGCATCGCGATGAACGGCGACCAGCTCTCGCCCGGGCAGTACGCCGTGAGCACCTCGAACCGGAACTTCGAGGGCCGCCAGGGC
>JBKJVO010000108.1:0-3720 GCA_046717305.1 Candidatus Limnocylindrales bacterium | reverse complement strand
CGGAGGGCCAGCGTCGCGGCGGAGGGTCAGCCCCCAGCCTGATCGAAGCCGGTGGGGCGGCTCTGGCGCGAGTTCGTCGGCCGGGGCGAGCCGGGCCAGAAAGTGGGATGTGCGTCCGCGCGCAGGCCAAGGGCGGGCCCCTATGCGCCCGCGACGGCGTGACTGGTCAGGCGCCCCGACTGGCGATCACGGAGAACGACAGGGGAACTCGGCCACGCTCTTCTGGCCGGATGTCCCGGTGACCTGCCCACCAATCGACCGGATGCTCGGTGACGCGCTCGAGTTGGAGGCCTCCGCCCAGTAACGCCGTCACGATCTCGCCGAGCGTCCACGCTCGCGCGAACTTCCAGCTCTGATCGTCCTCGGCGATTGACAGGCGGTCGATGTACTCGGGCGCCCAGCCCCTGGAGGCCTCGGCCCCGCCGAAGTAGTCGTAGTCCGTGATCACCCATCGGCCGCCCTCGTCGGCGTCGAACAACCACTCCGCCGGGTGGCCGTCGAAGATCACGAGGCGGCCCGTCGGAGACAGGAGCCGCTGCAGCACGGCCGCCCATGCGTCCAGATCCTGGAGCCAGATGATCGCACCACGACCGGTGTAGACGAGGTCCGCCGTGCCGTCCAGCTCGTGCGGCGTGTCCAGGACGTCGGCCTCGATCCAGCGGGCCGGCGCGCCCGTCGCAGCCGTCAGGCGGGCGGCCAGGTCCAGCATCCGGGGGCTGATGTCCAGCCCGATCACCTCGTCCGCGCCGAGGTTCCAGAGCGAAAGCGTGTCGCGGCCGCCGGCGCACTGTAGATGGACCGCCCTTCGGCAGCGCCCGTGCAGGTCGCCGATCAGGTCGTGCTCCACGGGGAAGAGGTTGGAGCCGCCGGCGCGAATGAGTTCGACCGCCTCATCGAACCAGCCCTCGTAGCGCTCGGCCGCCTCGTCCCAGGCGGCACGATTGGCCGCGTGCATCGTCCGGACATCCGCGGCCTCTTCAGGGCTGGCGGGGCGAACGTTCGCGGTCCCGCGGCGATCGGTCATGGAGTCGAGTCTAGCGGCGGCTACCATCGCGGGGTGCCCGACCAGCCCCCGAACCCCGCGACGACGCCGGCCATCGACGCGATCGCGGCGGCTGACGTCCCACATCGCGTCGTGGTCATCGAACCCGCGCGGAGCGCCGAGGAGGCCGCGGCGCGCCAGGGGATCCCGCTCCGGGCCCTGCTCCGGACGATCGTCGTCCGGCGAGGCGAGGGTGACTACCTGTTCGTGCTGGTGCCGGCCGGCCGTCGGTTCGACTGGCCCAAGCTCAGGGCCCACCTGGGCGTGTCACGGCTCTCCCTGCCGGACGCCGACGAGGCGCGCGACGTCACCGGGTACGTTCGCTACACGATCACCCCGTTCGGGTCGACTCGGGCATGGCCGGTCATCGCCGATGCGTCCGTGCTGCTCGAGCCGGTCGTGGCGATCGGCGGCGGCGCCCACGGCGTGAACTTCCATCTCGCGTCGGCGGACCTCGTGACCGCCCTTCAGGCCGAGGTCGTGGACGTCACGGAGCCGGAGGCGGAGGCCGGCTGACTCGGCGCCCGGGGCCGTGGTGGCTCGAGACTGCCCGCGATCGCCCTCTATCGACCGGCGGCGACCTCAGCGAGCAGCGGCTCGATTCGGGAGGCGTAGATCGCCGGCCACGCGTACTCGCGACGAATGCGCATCGCCAGCCGTGCGACCGGCTCGGCCGCCAGCCGTCGGCGGATCAGCGCAGCCACCGCCGCCGGATCGGCCGTGGGATCGAAGTAGGTGGCGTCGTCGCCCGCGAGCTCACGCAGCGACGGGATGTCCGCGCAGAAGACGGGCAGGCGGGCGGCGGCCGCCTCGAGGACCGGCAGGCCGAACCCTTCGTCGTGGCTCGGCAGCAGGAGGGCATCCGCGGTGCGGAAGAGGTCGGTGACGACGCGACGCGGCGTCCGGCGCCCGCGATCGACGGCAAGGAGGTGGACGGCGTCGGCGACCCCCGCACTGGCAGCGATCGCTCGGAGTCGATCCACGCCGGCGTCCGACCCCGATGCGTGCGGGTCCGGCGGCCCGGTCACGATGAGCCGGGCGTCATCGCCGATGCGCCGCAGCTCGGCCACGATGCCGATCGCGAGCTCGAGGTTCTTGCGCGGGGTGATCCGCACCGGGACGAGCAGGACGGGTCCGGGGCCCGGAAGTCCGAGGCCATCGAGGATGCGCCGCGTCACCGGATGGATCCCGAGCAGTCGATCGAGGTCCAGGCCGTTGGGCACCACGCGGACGGCGCTCGCCGGCAGGCCGCTGAGGCGCAGCTGATCGGTGCGACGGGCCTCGGACACCGTGACGTAGGTCGTCCTTGGCCACGGCATTCGAAGAACGTTCCAGGGAGGGCCGGGATGGAGTTGCAGGGCATAGGGCGCCGCTGCCCAGGCCAGGTCGTGCTGCCAGGCGATGAACCCCGGGCCGCCCGGCATGGCCACCAGCTCCCGGAGGGCGGCCGTGAGCGGCAGGTTGAAGTGGAGTCCGCAGACGTTGTGCGCGACGAGGACGTCCAGGCCGTCGACTGCCGGACGGAGGGCGGCGCCGATATCCGCGACAAGAGCCGCGAAATTCGCCGGCACGTCGCCCTCGTCGAGCGAGGCACGAGCGGCGCGAATCAACGGATGCCGAGTGTCGGCAAGCGGGATGCGGACGAACTCGAACCGGGGATCGTTTCCCCCGCCGCGACCGGCGATGATCCGGACGCGGTGGCCGGCATCAGCGAGCAGGTGGGCATGCTGCCCCAGCACCGCCTCCACGCCCCCGACGACCGGCGGCGCGGTGTAGTGGAGCAGCCCGACGCGGAGCGCCACCGCTCAGACCGTCTCGCCGAAACAGTCGGCGAGGAGGTCCTCGAGGTGCCGCCGGAGGATCGTGAACGAGAAGTGGCGCGCGCCCAGCTCGTAGTTCCGGCTTGACCAGGCGGCGGTCATGGCCGGATCGTCCAGCAGGCGGCGCGCCAGGATCAGGGTCGCGTCGCTGATGAAGCCGTCAAACCAGACCGCGCGAAAGCCGCGCGGCCTGATGTCCACCTCGTACGTGGAGTAGTTGTTCACGAGGATCGGGCGACGGAAGTAAACGGCTTCGAGGAACGCGTTCCCGAAGCCTTCGAAGGCGGACGGGTAGGTGACGAAGTCGGCGGCCGGGTAGACGTCTGCCAGCGTGTAGATCCGGCGTCCGTCGGCGGTCTGCCCGGGTCGATCCGAAACCACCTCGGACTCGAACCGGACGTCCACGCCGAGCAGGTCCGCGAACTCACGGACCCTGGTCTCGTACTCCGGTCCCTCGTCGCCTGCTGCGTGCGAGATCACGAGTCGCGCCGGGCGACCGAGCCGGCGCGTGAACTCGATCGCCTGCTCGATACCCTTGCGCTGGATGACTCTCGTCGGCTGGAGCAGGAACAGCTCGCCGGGCGCAATTCCGAGATCCACACGGACGACGGCCGGGTCGATCATCGACGGCATGGGTGGAAGCTCGAACTCCATGACGTTCGGGATCACCCGCGCCGTCAGGCCGTGGCGGGAGGCGATCTGGCTGGCCTGGACGGAGTTGATCACGACGTGGTGGATCGACGGGTGGCTTGGTGGGAAGGCCGCCGCGAGGACGTCCGGAACGCAATTGACGAGGAACCGCTGGCGCTCCCAGTGGAAGTCGTGATGGTGGGCGATCGTGGGGATGCCGGTCTCCGC
>JBKJVO010000107.1:0-10746 GCA_046717305.1 Candidatus Limnocylindrales bacterium | reverse complement strand
GCGAGCTCGATGGCGAGCGGCAGGCCATCCAGCCTGACGCAGATTTCGACGATCGCTCGGGCGCTCTCCTTCGTCAGCGCAAATTCCGGACTTGCTGCGCGGGCACGCTCGAGAAAGAGGGCGACCGCCTCGTTTCCCGACAGCTCGGCGAGATCGGGCAGATCGGTCGGATTGGGCAACGCGAGCGGCGGGACTTCGAATGTCTGCTCGCCATAGAGATTCAGGATGCTGCGACTGGTGACCAGAGCCTTGAGTCTCGGCGCGGCGGCCAGAAGTCCGTCGACGAACTCGGCCGCCGGAAGGAGATGCTCGAAGTTATCAAGGACCAGCAGGAGTTCACGCGGCTCGAGGTGGGTCTTGAGCAAGTCGACGATCGGCCGCTCCGCCTGGTCGCTGAGCCCGAGGCTGCGCGCGATGGTCGGACCGACTAGGGCGGGATCGTTCAGCGGCGAGAGATCGACGAAGAAGACGCCATCGCGGAGGCGGGATCCCACGCGCGCACCGGTCCGAATCGCGAGGCGCGTCTTTCCCGTGCCGCCGGGCCCCGTGAGTGTCAGCAACCGGGTCGTTGCGAGAAGTCCGCTGATCTCGTCGAGCTCTCGCTGGCGACCGATGAAGCTGGACAGCTCAGTCGGGAGGTTGCTGGGCGTCTCGAGCGTCCGGAGCGGCGGAAAGTCCTGCTCCAGTCCGGCGATGATCAGCTGCGCAAGATGCTCCGGCTGCTCGAGGTCTTTGAGCCGATGGACCCCAAGATCGCGTAACGAGACCCCCTCCGGCAGAGCACGCTCGACCAGGGGGCGGGTGGCAGCCGAGAGCAAGACCTGGCCGCCATGCCCGGCGGCCGCAATGCGTGCCGCGCGGTGCACGTCGAGGCCCACGTAGCTGTCGCCACCTGGCTGGCCCTCGCCGGTGTGCAGGCCCATCCGGACTCGCACCCGTTGTCCTTCCGGCCACCGCTCCTCAGCCAGTGCACCTTGGACCGCGACCGTCGCGGCCACCGCCTGGCTGGCGGAATGGAACACAGCGAAGAACGAATCGCCCTCGGTGCTTACCTCCACGCCTTCGTGCGTCACCAACGCGTCGCGGAGAATGGCGGCGTGGTGCTCGAGGACGTCCCGATAGTGCGGGCCCAGCGCCTGAAGGAGGCGCGTCGATCCCTCGATGTCGGTGAACAGGAAGGTGACGGTGCCCATCGGAAGGTTGTCGCGCACCAACTCATGATGCGACGCAGGCGTTACTTGATCTAGCACCTTTGGGTTGATGCCCAACGGCTTCCAGGCTGCGGGCAGTAATCGACCCGTCGCGTAACTGAAGCGAACCTCGTCAACCAGCGGCCTGACCGGCAGCGGTGGTGGCTGCCCGACGCCTGTGACAACGATTCGTCGGTGTGGTCCTCGCGGCACTCTCGATCAAACTCCCGCGGCCGCCTTGCTGCGACTTGCGCCCGTCCTTCTATACGCCGCGAGGTTGCGGGCCGAACCTTCGCTCGCGCCCCACGAAGTGGTCGGCCGGCGAAGGCGGATGCGACGACGCGGCCCTTCCCCAAGAGACTGTCCGTGAAAGGGTGATCCATAAGGGTACGCTGGGATGAACTCCCACTATATGTGGTATCTCGGGGGGACGAACCACAAGATATTGTGTGGTACCGCATACCGGATTCGAACCGGTGGTCTCCGCCTTGAGAGGGCGGTGTCCTGGGCCTCTAGACGAATGCGGCAAGGGCCCCGCGACGCGTCTCGCGAGCCGGCGGATGATACCAATCGAAGCCTCGGGCTGACAAACGCCGCAGGGCCCACGACGCGATCCTCCCCGGCTGCGCCGGCCCTGACCGGTTGCGTGTGGCGCTCTGTGCTGGTGGGAGCAGCAGATACGGCGCTCCACAGGCGATAAGCCCTCGAGGATCCTGTGACCTACCGCTCGACGGGCGTGGCCGTGTGTGACTCGAGAGTCTGTCTCGCCCCTCCGGGCGTGAGATCGGGCGTTGGCAGGGCCTTGTGGCCATCCAGGTTCCCGTTTTGATGATGGGGGCATCAGCAGGCAGGCTATGGGGTTGTCGCCCGGCCCGGGGGAGCTTCATCCGCTACAGCCGGTTCGCCTCGAGGAAGGCGCGGATGGCGTCGGCGACCTGCTGGTAGCTCTGCTCGCCCAGGACGAGGCCGTAGTGGGAGTGCGCCGCGAACGGCTCGTACGGCCCCTCGAGCCATTCGGCGAGGCGCTCCGCCGACTCGACGGGGACCTGCTGGTCCAGCCCGCCACCGACGACGAGGCGCGGCAGCTCCGCAAAGACGCGGCGGTCCACCCTGATTCCACGGAGCATCGCCCGGCGGGCCCGACC
This sequence comes from Candidatus Limnocylindrales bacterium, assembly GCA_046717305.1. Taxonomy (GTDB): domain Bacteria; phylum Chloroflexota; class Limnocylindria; order Limnocylindrales; family CSP1-4; genus UBA5189. Next base: position 8,411 of record JBKJVO010000107.1, on the reverse strand, counting down.
CGACTCGTGGGGCTTCTGGCCCATGAGGTGCTGGATTCGGAGGATGTCCGCGATCGTCAGGTCGCGATGGTCGCGCTGGAGTTTTTCCGGCAGCGTTTCCCAGCCGATGAGCGACCGGCCGAACAGCTCCGGGATCTCGCGGAGCTCGTGCTGGTGGGCGGGGAGCCGCAGCTCGCCCGGAACCTCGGAGGCGACGAGGACGAGACCCGAGACGGGATGGCGCTCGGCCGCCTTCATCGCGAGGAGACCGCCCATCCCATGGCCGACCACCACGACGCCGGTCCCCAGGCGGTCGATGACCGCGCCCACGTCGTCCACGAATAGCTCGAAGGACAGCTCGGCCGGATCCGCCGTCCGGCTCCAGTGGTGGTTTCGCAGGTTGAGGGCGTGGCCCTCCCAGCCGCGACCGGCGAAATAGCCGAGGTAGCGCTCCCAGACCCACGACCCGCCGAGCTCGCCGTGGACGAACAGGAGCGGCTTCCGCCGGCTCCGGCGCTCGGGCAGCCACGACTCCACGTAGATGCCGCGCTCGTGGAGCTCGATCTCGTCCTTCCGGACGGGCCGGCCGCTGACCGGCTGGACCCCGCCGCGGGCGAGGAGGTCGTCGGAGGTCGTGTCGGGCATCGGGCTCAGCCTTCCAGCGGGTTGATGACCAGGCCGGTGAGGGCCTTGGGGTAGATGTACGTGCTCTTCTGCGGCATGACGTCGCCGTCGGCCGCCACGGCCATGATCTCGGCCGCGGGCGTGGGCTCGAGGAGGAGGGCGGCGTCGGCGCCGTCCGTCCCGTCGCGGACCATCGCGATCGCCTCGGCGGCGTCCTTCGTGTAGGCGACTCGATCGCCGCCCGCGATCGCCACGTCGTCGATCCCGGCGAGCACGTCGAGAGCGGCAGCGAGGAGCGTGACGTCCAGGCGCCTGAGCGCCGAGCCGCCGGTGACCAGGTGCGGCGCGAATGCGTCGCGGCGGGCGCGGAGGAGGGCGCCGCCCTGCCGGGTCCACAGCCCGAACCGGCCCGCACCGCCCTGGCCGCCCGGGTCATCGCCCTGCGGGCCAAAGGCCGCGGTCAGCTGCTCGGCCGAAGCGCCCGGCTCCACCTCGAACAGCTCCGGAAGCCGGGCCTCGAGCGCGGCCACACCCGCATCTCCCAGGCCCAGGACGACCCGGTGCGTCGGGAGGATGTCGAGCGGGCCCGCAACCAGCTCCAGGAGCAGCATGAGGACGTCCTCGCTGCCGAGTTCGGCGCCCTCCGGCGCCCCGATCCGCCGCTCGTCGCGGTAGCGGAGCGCGGTCTCGTAGCGATGATGCCCGTCGGCGATCGTGAGCGTGGCCGCGGACGCAAGCTCGCACAGCTGGTCGGCAACAGATCCGTCACCCGACACGACGGTCCACAGCCGGTGCCGAACCTCGTGGTCGTCGGTGATGTCCACTGTCGGCGGCGTGGCGGCCACGGACGCCAGCAGGTCCGCGACCAGCCCGGACGGGTCCTCGTACATTGCCACGACCGGGCTCGTGTTCACGTTCGTCGCGCGGAGCAGCCGGTACCGGTCCTCCTTCGGCCCGGTCATCGTCCGCTCGTGGGCACGGATCCCGGCCCCGAACGGCTCCAGTCGGACGCGGGCGAAGAACCCGCGCCGGACGCGCTCATCGTCCCGTCCCGGCAGGCGATACGAGTCTTCGGCGACGGAGACCGCCGGCCGCGGATCCTGCCGGAGGGTCCCGTCACCGCGCCACACGGACAGGAACCGGGCGGCGCGGCGATAGCGATCGTCCGGATCGGTGTCGCGGGGCTCCGGGCTCGGGAGGTCCAGGCGGACGACGTTGCGCGGATCGCGGGCAAGCAGCCGGGCGTGCTCGTCTGGTCCGATGACGTCGTACGGCGGCGCGACCACGGATACGAGGTCGGCAACCGCCTCCGGCGAGTAGCGGAGCGCGCGGAACGGGCGGACGACGGGCACGTGGACCTCGGCGGATGGGCCTGGGACGGAACCGGGAACGGGCGCTCGCCGGTGGATTCTCCCGATCCGATCGAACGCCAGCCAGCGGATCGTACGATAGCCGCCGTAAGACCGGGATCGACCCGGGGAACCGGGCTTCGTAACTATTGGGGCGGGCGCCGCGTCGATGAGGCGACCCGAAAGACCGATCCCGCCGCAGGAGTCGTCGTGCCGCTCGCCTCCGCTCCGCCGCGTCGCGCCGCTCCGCTCCTCCGCCGCTTGCTCGCCGCGCTCTTCGCGGCTGCCCTCGTCCTCGGACCGCTGGCCATCTCCGCATCGGCTGCGGCTACCGTCGGCATGGAGGCCAAGGTTCTCCTCCAGGGCCACACGCGCGTCGGATCGTGGATGGCGATCCAGGTCGAGTTCACGAATGACGGCCCGGCGGTCCAGGGCGAGCTCCAGATCGCCGGCGGCTCGCAGGGCAGGACGCGCTTCTCCGTCGCCGTGGACCTGCCCACCGATTCCCGGAAGGCCTACCTCCTGCACGCGCAGGCCCCCGCGTTTGGTCGGTCGGTGAAGGTGGAGCTCGTGGCCGGCGGCTCGACCGTCGCATCGGCGGACGTCGCGTATCTCGTGCACGACGGGGCGCAGCTCATCGTCGGCATCGTCGCGGAGAAACCGCAGGGGATCATCGGCGAGCTGGACCTGGATCCCAGCGCGAACGGAGCCCCTCCAGCGATCGTCTCGCTCCGCGTGGGGGATCTCCCGGAGCGTCTGGAGGGCTGGGCCACGCTGGACCGCCTGATCTGGCAGGACGTGGACACCAACACCCTGACGGCGGCGCAGCTGGCGGCCCTTCGCGGCTGGATCGCGGGCGGCGGGCAGTTGATCATCGTTGGCGGAACGGCGGGCATCGGGACCCTCTCCGGCTTCCCGGACGACCTCCTCCCGTACCGCCCGACTGCGACGCTGGATATCGCGCCGGCGTCCATCGCCGGGCTCGTCGGCGCGTTGCCTGCGGACGCGGCAGATCTGCCCGCGCTGGCCGGTGTCCTCGGGGCCGGGCGTGCGCTCGCGACGTCCGGCGACCGCGTCGTCGCGGGCGAGCTCGAGTACGGCAGCGGGAACGTCACGATCCTCGGCTTCGATCCGGCGACGTCGTGGCTCGCGGCGTCGAAGGGCGTCGAATCGATGTGGCGCCGGTTCCTGCCGAACCGGATCGTGGGCGGGCCGGTCATCAGCACGGACGACAGCCAGATCGTGGGCGCGGTGTCGCAGCTCGCGTCCCTGGCGCTCCCGCCGATCGGCGGCCTGATTGCCATCCTCGGCGGCTACATCCTGCTGATCGGCCCGATCAACTACCTCGTCCTCAAGCGCCTGGACCGGCGCGAGCTGGCCTGGGTCACGATGCCGGTCCTCATCGGGGTCTTCGCCGTCGCCGCGTATGGGTTCGGGACCGCGCTGCGCGGCAATGACCTCATCGTCAACGAGGTCGCGATCGTCCGCGGTGCGCCGGGGGCGACGGAAGGCACGGCCCAGGTCTACCTCGGGATCTTCTCGCCCTCTCGCGCGACCTACCAGATCCAGGTCCCGGGCGGCGCGCTCCTCGCCGCGCCCATCAGCGGCGACTTTGCGGGCGGCGGCACTGCAGCCACTCTGGACGTCGTCCAGGGCGACCCGTCGCTCGTCCGAAACCTGTCCGTCGGCTTCGGCTCGCTGCGGACGATCCGGGCAGAGTCCGCGACGACGGTCCCGCTCATGGAGGCGGAGCTGACGCTCACGGACGGCGTTCTCACGGGAACCATCCGGAATCGCTCCGATCGAAGCCTCGAGAAGGTCGCCGTCGTGCTCGGCGGCTCCGTGGCGGTCGTCGGCGACATCGCGGCAAACACGGAGAAGTCGGTCACGCTCCGGCCGGCGGGCAACCCGTTCTTCCAGTCCCTGTCCGACCGGATCTTCGGCCAGGTCTTCTTCGGGGACTCGTCCCAGCTCACCGACGACGGTCTCCGCCAGCGTGTTCGCCACGCCGTGCTGGATCAGCTCACCTATGACCCGATGTGGGGCAACACCGGTACGCTCGACGCATCCAGCCCGGTCATCCTGGCCTGGGGTAAGGACCAGGTCCTGGACGTCCGCATCGAGAACCAGACCGCTCGCCGAAACGCGAACGTCCTCTACTACTTCCCGGTCGACCTGGCGATCGCGGGCAAGACGACGTTCCAGACGGACCTCATCCAGTCAACGGTCGTGTCGGCCGATGCCGAATTCTTCAGCAAGGACCCGTTCTCCCTGAACATGGGCGCCGGATCCGCGACGATCGCCTACCAGCCGATCTCGTTCGACGGAAGGCTCGCGGCGACCGAGTTCCAGCTCGGCCTGAACTTCGGCGGCGGCTCGTTCCCGAGCGGCAGTCCGACCTCCATCGGCCCACTCGAGGCGATCCCGGTGGCCTGCACGGATGTCGCGAACACGGATCCACCGGGCTGCCAGCCGCCGCGCCTGGACGGGATTCCCGAGGTGGAGCTCTTCGACCGGACCGGCGACGGATCCTGGGTCCGTCTCCCGCACCTGGGCCAGGGCGCGGCATACTCCATCGAGGATCCGGCGAGATACATCGATCCAGCCACCGGTCAGGTCCTCATCCGCTTCGTCAATGACCTGCGGGACGGCGGCGCCGGATTCCAGTTCATGGTCGCCATCAGCGGGGTGATCTCATGACGGCGATCGTCCGGACGGACGGCCTAGTCAAGCGCTACGACCGCACCCTCGCCGTCGCGGGCGTGGACCTCAAGATCGAGGAGGGCGAGATCTTCGGGCTCGTCGGGCCGAACGGGGCGGGCAAGACGACGACCCTCCGGATCCTCGCGACGCTCCTCGAACCCACGGCCGGCGAGGCCGAGATTGCCGGGTGGTCCGTCCGCCGGAACCCCAACGAGGTCCGCCGCGTCCTCGGGTTCATGCCAGACGTCTTCGGGGTGTACGACGACATGCGGGTCTGGGAATACCTGGACTTCTTCGCTCGCTGCTACGGCCTGCCGGCGGCCACGAGGAAACGGATCATCGGGGACCTCCTGGAGCTCGTGGACCTGGCGGACAAGCGCGAGATGTACGTACAGGGCCTCTCGCGCGGCATGCAGCAGCGGCTCTGCCTCGCGCACGCCCTTGTCCACGACCCGCAGGTGCTCCTCCTCGACGAACCTGCGTCCGGCCTGGATCCGCGGGCACGGGTGGAGCTCCGGGAGCTCCTCCGCGAACTCCGGACGCTCGGCAAGACCATCCTCATCAGCAGCCACATCCTTCCCGAGCTCGAGGAGCTCTGCACGAGCGTCGCGATCGTGGATCGCGGTCGGGTCCTGGCCTCCGGTCGGATCGCCGACATCGAGCAGCGGCTCCGGGTCGGCGCGGTCCTCCGGGCCCGCGTCCTCGCCGAGGGCGAGGCCCTCGAGGCCGCACGCGTCTGGTTCGCCGCCCAGCCCGACGTCGCGTCGGCCGCGATCCTGCCCGACGGGACGGTCGAGCTGGGGTTCCGTGGCGACGAGGCCGGGACGGCGGCGCTGCTCCGAGCGGCCGTCGCCGCCGATCTCTCGATCGCGAGCTTCTCGCGCGCGGCGAGCGATCTCGAGGAGCTCTTCCTCCAGGTAACCGGCCGGGACGACCCGGCGCCGGCCCTCGAGGCGGTGCCGGCATGACCGGCGCGACGCTTCGACGCCGGTTCCGTCCGCGCCTCGCGATGCCGGGGATCACGGCGATCGGCGTCAAGGAGCTGCGCGGGCGGATGCGCGGCAAACGGGCCTTCGTGAGCGTCACCGTCTACGTGCTGCTGGTCGCCGGGTTCGCCTGGATGGTCGGCCGGATCCTCGAGGAAGGCGCCCGGGCCAACTTTGCGTTCGATCCGACGTATCAGTCGGCGAGCATCGGGCGCGGCATCTTCATCGCCCTGATGTTCCTCCAGACATTGATGATCCTCGTCCTCGCCCCCGCCTCGACCGCCGGCACGATCAGCAGCGAGCGCGAGAAGCAGACTCTGGACCTCCTCGTCGTGACGCCGATCTCGTCGGTCGCGATCGTGGTCGGGAAGCTCCTCAGCGCGCTGACCTGGGTCTTCGTCCTGATCCTCGCTTCCATCCCCGTGACGGCCCTGGTCTTTGTCTACGGCGGTGTCGCCCCGGACGACATCGTCCGCGGCTACCTGATGCTGTTCGTCACGGCGATTGGATTCGGCGCCCTCGGCACGTTCTTCTCGGCACTGGTCCGACGGAGCGGCGCCGCGACCGGCCTGACGTTCGTGGCCGTCCTCGTGGCGACCGTCGGCCTGTCCTTCGTCTGGGTCTTCATGCGCGCGACCTCGGACGGCGTGTTCACAAAGCGCCCGCCGGCGGCCCTGTTCTACCTCAACCCGTTCGTGGCCCAGGCCGACGTGGCCTGCGGGACGGAGGGCAACAGCGGCGGCTGGTGCGCGATCATCGACGAGATCACCAGCTCCACCGCGGTCTTCATCCCGCAGGATCAGCCCATCTTCCGCGATGGCGACTTCACCGACAAGGGCGGGATGATCGGCCCGCCGGAGGGCCCGATGGTCGTCAACCCTGGCTTGATCGCCAACGACGTGGCGATCGGCGACGTCCTGACGATCCAGCGCGACCGCTACTGGCCGCGCAGCGCACTCACCCTCATGCTCCTCGCGGTCGGCCTCACCGCCGCCGCCGTTCAGCTTGTCACCCCGACTCGTCGCTGGCGCCCTCGCCTGCCGGGCATCCTTCGTCGTTCCAGGCCGAGGAGGTCCGTAGAATGACTCGCCTGCCCATTACGCTCCGTCTCCCAAAGGTGCGACGCCGCCACGGATCCACCGTCGCGTCCGCGGAGGCGCCGGTGCTCCACCTGCCGCTGGACCCGAGAGCCGTGATCGTGGGCCCGCTGGACCCGGAGCTGGAGCGAATTCGCTCCGGCCTGCGTCCGCATCGGCGCCGCCTCTGGATGCGCCGGATCGTCCGCCGTGCCTGGATCGCGGGGGCGGTCGTGGTGCTCGTGGAGCTCGCGCTCTGGACCGTCGCCAGGTTCGCGCCGCTCGAGGCCGCGCCGGCCATCGCCGCCTCCCTGCCGGTCCTCGGTCTCGTGGCGCTCACGGTGGCCGCCATCCGCACTCGGCCGTCCCTCGGTGAAACCGCGATCGCGGTGGACCGGGAGGCTGGGCTGGGCGACCGCGTCGCGAGCGCGCTTGCGCTTGCGGTGGCGGTTCCGGCCGCTGCCGGCCCGCCCGCGGACGGGGACCTCGCAACGCTCGCGGTGGACACTGCGGCACCGGACCAGGAGGCCGAAGAGCGGCGATTCGTCCGCAAGCAGCGGCGCGACGCCCTCGGCTCGCTCCGGATCGTGCGCTCTGACCTCTTTCGGCCTCGCCTCTCGCGTCGCCCCGCGGCGATCGCCGTCATGGCGATGCTCGTGCTGGCCCCGGTCATCCTCCTTCCGAACCCGCAGGACACGATCATCGCCCAGGCTCGGGCCGTCCGCGAAGAGGCGAAATCCCAGGCGGACAAGCTCGACCGGCTCGCCGAGGAGCTCGAGAACAAGGGCACGAATCCGGACGACCCACGGACGCGCCTCGCGAAGGAGCTGCGCGACCTCGCTCGCCAGCTCCGCGAGAATCCGGGCGACCTGAACGCCAACCTCGCCAAGCTTGGCGCCGTGGAGGCATCGCTTCGGTCGCAGCTGAACCCCGCGAACGAGCAGCGCGCGGCCGCGTTGACGACCCTCAGTCGCGGTCTCTCGCGGGCTGCGACCGGAAACGAGCAGGCGAACCCGGACGGCGATCCGGACAAGGCGGCTGACGACCTGAAGGACCTCGGCAAAAAGCTCGACGAGATGACGGACGCGGAGAAGCAGGACCTGGCTCGTGAGTTGACCGAGCTCCAGTCCACGGCCAGCCAGGCCGGCGGCGCGGCCGGCCAGGCGCTCAAGGACGCGGCGCAGAGCCTCGGCCAGGGCGATACCGCCGGCGCGAAGGAGGCCCTCGATCGGCTGTCCGAGGCGCTCGGCGACACGCAGGCTGCCGTCGCGACGAATCGCGACCTCACGGGTGCCGCGAACCAGCTCCAGGACAGCCGGCGCGACCTCGCCGATGCCGGGCAGACGGGACAGCCGGGCCAGGGTGGGCAGACGGGTCAGCCCGGTCAGGGTGGGCAGCCGGGCCAGGGTGGGCAACCCGGCTCAAGCGGGCAGCCGGGCCAGGGTGGCCAGCCGGGTCAGAGCGGGCAACCCGGCCAGGGCGGTCAACCCGGGCAGGGTGGGCAACCTGGGCAGGGAGGGCAGCCCGGCCAGGGCGGTCAACCCGGGCAGGGCGGTCAGCCGGGGCAGGGTGCTGGTGGCGGCTCGATTGGCGGGGGCGGCTCGAACGCGAGCTACCTCGGCTCGGGAACCGGCGGCAACAGCTCCATCGGCGGTCCCGTGAACCCGAATCGACCGTCCGAGCTTGGCGGGGAC
>JBKJVO010000106.1:0-10089 GCA_046717305.1 Candidatus Limnocylindrales bacterium | reverse complement strand
CGCTCGAAGCCGGCCTTGGGGAGCGGGCCGCGTATGAACTCCGTGATGACCCGCCGCCCGACACCGGTGTCGATCGCGAGCTCCGCCGGGAGCGCGAACAGCGGCGCGCCGTCCGTGCCGACCGGACCCGGGGGCGCGGACCCGGTCATGCCGCGCCCTTCCTTCGCCCGGCACGACCGGCAACCGGAGCGGCCGGCAGATCACGAGCGCCGCGGAACCCGATCGGGAGCCCCGGCGCGACCTCCGGCGCCACGTCCAGACCGTCCTCCGCCCCGGCCTCGGCGGTGGAGTCGGGGGCCAGGCCGGCCCGCTCCGCGATGACCCGGCCGAGTTCGCGGTGCTGGAGCTCGAGGCGCTCATCGCGAAGGAGCGGAAGCGTGATTCGCTCGCGTCGCACCTCGGCCGGGTTGATGTCGCAGGTGAAGACGCCCTCGTCGAACAGCGGCGCGGCAAAGACCGTGTCGCCGGCCGGTCCGATCACCTCCGAGCCGCCCCAGAAAGAGATCGATTCGTCCACGCCGACCCGGTTCACGAAGATGACGAACGAGGTCGTGAGCTGCGCATAGGTCCGCATCAGCGTCCGCCACGACGTCGCCGTCCCGAGCCCCACCTCGTTCGTCGCCGCGAGGTCGCGCCCGGGCGACGCCGAGACGTTCACGAGGATCTGCGCGCCGTCGAGCGCGAGGAGCTGTGGGACCGGGAGGTGCCAGAAATCCTCGCAGATCGCGATTCCGAGACCGACGCCGAGCCTTGACGGGACCGCACGAAGCACGTCGCCCGAGGCAAAGAACCGTCGCTCGTCGAACAGGCCATAGGTCGGGAGGTGGAGCTTGCGGTGGACGTGCCGGACTTCGCCGTCCTCGAGCAACGCGGCCGCGATGAACAGCCGATGGTCCGCGGACTCTTCGACAAACGACACGATCGCCGACAAGCCGCGCGTCGTCGCCGCGAGCCGCGCCAGCCGGGGGTCGTCCAGGCGCATCGAGACCTCGGCCGCGAGGTCCTGCAGCTGGTAGCCGGTGAGACCCAGTTCGGGAAAGACGATGAGATCCGCACCACCGTCGCGCGCCTCGGCAATCGCCTGGGTGTGCCGGGCGAGGTTCTCCTCCAGCTCCCCGAGATGCGGTGCCAGCTGGGCCAGCGCGATCCGCCTCGTCTCAACCATGGCGCGAGTCTACTCGGCGGTGGTCGTCGTCTCCGGGTTGACCGCGACGCCTGGCTTCACGACCGAAGCTGTGGTTGCGGTGGCGTCCTCGGGGACCGCCACGCGGCCGGCTGCGTCCGCGCCCGCAGCCGTCGCCGCGACAGGAACGCGCTGGCCGGTCACGAGCGCCTGCTCCACGGATCCCGCGACGTCTTCCGCGAAGTGGCACGCCACGGTGTGGCCGGACTCCAGCTCGCGCAGCGCCGGCTCCTCGGCCGAGCACCGCTCCGGGTTGCCCAGCCGCTCTCGCAGCCAACAGCGCGTGTGGAACCGGCAGCCGGACGGGGGCGCCGCCGGGGAGGGAACGTCGCCGCGCAGGATGATCCGCTGCCGGCGTCCCTCGATCGCCGGGTCCGGGATCGGGACGGCTGACAGGAGCGCCACGCTGTACGGATGGAGCGGCCGCGTGTTGAGGTCTCGCGAGGGGGCGACCTCAACGATCCGACCGAGATACATGACCGCGATCCGGTCACTGATATGGCGGACCACCGCCAGGTCGTGGGCGATGAACAGGTACGTCAGCCCGAGGCGGCCCTGGAGGCGCTGCAGCAGGTTGAGGATCTGGGCCTGGATCGACACGTCGAGGGCGCTGATCGGTTCGTCCGCGACGATCAGGTCCGGATCCAGCGCGAGGGCTCGCGCGACACCGATCCGCTGGCGCTGGCCCCCCGAGAACTCGTGCGGGTAGCGCACTCCGTGGGCGGCATCCAGGCCGACCGTGGGCAGGAGTTCCCGGATGCGGTCCTGACGCTCCTTCTTCGTCCCGATGTCGTGGATGTCGAGCGGTTCGGCGATGATCGAGCCGGCCGTCATCCGGGGATCGAGCGACGCATATGGGTCCTGGAAGATCATCTGGACCCGACGGCGCATCTGTCGCAGGGCGGCTCCCTCGAGCTTCGCGATGTCCACGCCGTCGAAGTCGATCCGCCCGGCGGTCGGCTTGTAGATCCGAACGATCGCCCGGCCGGTGGTGCTCTTGCCGCAGCCCGACTCGCCGACCAGCCCGAAGGTCTCGCCCTTGTGAAGGTCGAAGCTCACCCCGTCCACCGCCCGAATGTCGCCGATGTGACGCTCGAAGATGATCCCCTCCTTGATCGGGAAATGGACCTTCAGCCCCTCCACCCGGAGGAGCGGTCGGGCCTCAGCCGTGCCGTCGGTGGCGGGTGGCGAAGCGCCCGGCATCGTCATGCGCGGCCCTCGACTGGCACGGCGAGCTCGTCCATCCGCCCGGCGGGCGCCGGCGCGGGACGGAAGGCACCGCGGACCGGGCGACCGGAGGCTGCCTCTTCGCCCGTCGGTGGGTTGTGGCAGGCGGTCAGATGGGTGGCATCCGGGCCGGTTGCCACAACCCGGGCTCCCCGATGCAGCGGCTGGAGGGTCGGGTTGTCCGTCCAGCACACCTCGAGGCGCCACGCGCAACGTGACGCGAACGGGCAGCCGACGGGCGCCTGCCGCATGTCTGGCGGCCGCCCCTCGATCGGAATCAGCTCCTCATCGTCACGGTCGGTGACCTTCGGGATCGAGTGCAGCAGGCCGACCGTGTACGGGTGCGACGGATGGGCGAACAGCTCGCTCGTCGGTGCCGTCTCCACGATGTAGCCGGCGTACATGACGTTGATCCGCTGCGTCATTCCCGCCACGACCCCGAGGTCGTGGGTGATCAGGATCATCGCCGTGCCACCCTCGGTGGTGAGGCGCTGGAGCAGGTCCAGGACCTGGGCCTGGATCGTGACGTCGAGGGCCGTCGTCGGTTCGTCGGCGACGAGCAGCTTCGGTTCGAGGGCGAGCGCCATCGCGATCATCACGCGCTGACGCATGCCGCCGCTGAACTGATGGGGGAAGCTCTTGAGGCGGGTCTCCGGCTTCGGCAGTCCAACCATTTCGAGGAGCTCGATCGCCCGCTTTCGCGCACTCGACTTCGACACCTGCCTGTGGGCCCGGATCGTCTCGACCAGCTGTTCCTCGATCGTGAGGACCGGGTTCAACGAGGTCATCGGGTCCTGGAAGATCATCGCGATCTCCTTGCCCCGGAGCTCCCGGACCTCCGATTCGGGGATCGTCAGGAGATCGATCCCGTCGAATATCACCTGGCCGCCCTCGATTCGGCCGGCCGGCTTCGGCAGGAGGCGCATCAGCGCGAGGTTGGTCACGCTCTTGCCGCAGCCCGACTCGCCGACGAGGCCGAGCGTCTCGCCGGCTTCCAACTCGAAGCTCACGCCGTTGACGGCGTGGATGATTCCGTCCGCCGTACGGAACCGGACGACGAGGTCGCGGACGTCGAGAAGCGCCATCGCCCGCCCTATCGCTTCAGCCGTGGATCGAGCGACTCGCGGAGGCCATCCCCCAGGAGGTTGAACCCGATCGCGGACACGACGATCGCGCCGCCGACGAAGAAGACGATGTGCGGAGCCGCGGTGAGGAACCGGCGGGCGTCCACGAGCATCGTGCCCCACTCCGGAGTCCGAGGGTCCGGGGGTCCCAGACCAAGGAAGCCGAGACCGGCGATGTCGATGATCGCCGTCGCGAGAATGAGCGTCGCCTGGACGATCAGCGGGGTCAGCGCGTTGGGGAGCATGTGGCGGACGAGCAGGCGCAGCTGCGACGCGCCGACCGCGCTCGCCGCGATGACGTAGTCCGACTCGCGCAGGGCGAGGATTGAGCCTCGGAGCAGCCGCGCGAAGATCGGGACGTAGGTGACAGCAACCGCGAGCATGAGCTGGAGCATGCCCCGGTCGAGCCACGCGATGATCCCGATCGCGAGCAGGATTCCCGGGATCGCCAGGAGGACGTCGGTCGTCCGCATCAGAAACGAATCCACGCGACCCCCAAGCCCGCCGGCGAGCCCCCCGATGAGCCCGCCCATCACGAGCGCCATCAGGACCGCGATGACGCCGACCTGGAGGCTGATCTGGGCGCCGTACAGGACGCGGCTGAAGATGTCACGGCCCAGCTTGTCCAACCCGAACAGGTGCTCCGCGCTGGGGGCGCCGTTGCTGGGCCCGAGCTTGCCTTCGTACGGGCCGTACGGTGCGATCACCGGGGCGAAGATCGCGACCCCGATGAACACGACGATGCAGACGAGGCCAAGCACGGCCGGCTTGTTGCGCAGCAGGCGTCTGAGCGCGTCGCTCCACAGGCCGCGGCTGACCCGGGCCTCGCTCGTGCGGGCGGCCGCTGCGCTAGCGCTCACCCGGCTCCCCCGGCGCTCACGAGTAACGGATCCTCGGGTTGAGGAACGCATAGCCGATGTCAACGATCAGGTTGACGACCAGGAAGATCAGGGCAAAGACGAGGATCGTCGACTGGATGATCGTCAGGTCCCGATTGCCGATCGCGTCCACGACCCAGCGGCCCACGCCGGTCCACACGAAGACCGTCTCCGTGAGCACAGCGCCCGCGAGGAGTCCACCGACCTGGAGGCCGATGACGGTGGTCACCGGCAGCCACGCGTTGCGCATGATGTGGCGGTCGTCCACCCGGCGCTCCGTGAGGCCTTTCGCCCGGGCGGTGCGCACGTAGTCCTCGTTCGAGACCTCGATGATCGAGGCGCGGGTGATGCGGGCGATGATCGCGAGGGGGATGGAGCCCAGGGCGATCGACGGCAGAATGAGGTGGCGGACGGCATCCGCGAACAGGTCCCAGCGGCCGGCGACTGCGGTGTCGATGAGCATGAAGTGCGTGACGCTGTCGAAACCGGACCGTGCGTCAAGCCGGCCCTGCGTGGGTAGCCACCCCAGCGTGACGCCGAAGATGAGAACGAGCACGAGGCCCAGGACGAAGACGGGGATGCTGATCCCGAACAGGCTGATCGCGGTCACGAGGCCGTCGATCCAGCTCTGGGCATGCCGGGCGGCGAGGCGGCCCAGCGGGATCCCGACCCCGACCGCGAAGAGCAGGGCGCCGAGCGTCAGCTCGACCGTACCCGGGAACCGGACCAGGAACTCGCTCCAGAACGGCTTGTTGTTGATGACGGACGCTCCGAAGTCGCCGCGTAGCAGCCCACCAAGATAGTTCAGGTACTGGACGTACAGGGGGTCGTTCAGGCCCAGGTTGTCACGCAGGCGGGCGCACGATGCCTCCGTGCGGTGCTGGCCCAGGATCGCGGTGCACGGATCGCCGGGCAGCAGGTGCACGAACGCGAACAGGACGATCGACAGGCCCAGGAGGACCGGGATCGTCGCCACCAGGCGTCGGACGATGTACTTGAGCATCGAGAGGACCGGGCAGCCCCCGTGGTGTGGCGCACCCCCGGGACCCTGCGGGCCCCGGGGGTGCGGTTCGGATCGGTGTTGACCGCCGCGGAGCGGCGGCCGATTCGACTAGCGGTCGAGCCAGACCGAGTTGAAGTACTCGTTCAGGCCGCCGCTGCCGACAAAGCCCATGACGTCCGCCCGAGCGGCTGCCGGGGGCGTTGAGTTGATGAGCGGAACCGTGGGGAGATCCGCCCGGAGGAGGTCCTGGGCCTTCTCCCACAGCGCCTTGGCCGTGGCCTCGTCCGTGGCCGCGAGGGCGTCGTTCATGGTCTGCTCGAGCGCGTCGTTCTTGTAGGCGAACTCGGCCGACGGGGCGCCGTCGGTGTAGCCGAAGAACGCGGTCTTGAGGAAGTTGTCCGGCCCGGACCAGTCACAGGTCCAGCCCAGGAGCCACATCTCGAAGTTGCCCGCGTATTCGTGGTCGAGGTAGTCCGGCCGCCACGTCTCCGTGTGCGGGATGATGGTGAACCCGACGGCCTCGAGGTCGCTGGTGATGGCCTCGAAGATGCCCTGCGGATCCGGCATGTACGGCCGCGTTACATCCGACGGGTAGTAGAAGTCGATGGTCAGGTCCGTCTCGCCGGACGCGGTGATCAGGTCCCTGGCCTTCTGCTGGTCGTACGTCGGGAGCCCGAGCGGCTTGGCGTACTGAGTGTTGACCGGCATCCAGTTGTCGGCCGCGACCGCGAGGCCCGCGTAGAACGTCTCGATCAGGTAGTCCTTGTCCACCGCGTAGGCGATCGCCTCGCGGATCTTGGCGTTCTTGATCGGAGTGTATTTGTGGTTCATCGACATCTGCATCGTGTTGCAGCTCTCGCCGCGATCGACGACCGCGAGCTCGCTGTTGCCCCTGATCGTGGCGATGTCGATCGGCGCGATCGTCTGGGCGAAGTCGATCTCGCCTGTCGCGAGGCCGTTGAGGCGCTGTGCCTCCTCGGCGACCGGCTTGAACACGATTGCGTCGAGGTGGGCGACACCGTCGGCGTTCCAGTAGTCGGCGTTCTTCGTGACGGTGACCTTGTCCCCGACCACCCAGTCCTTGAAGATGAACGGTCCGGTGCCGACCATGGCGGTCGGGCCGCCCTGCGCATAGTCGATCTTGCTGACGTCAAGCTCGGTGTTGTCCGCCTTGCCCGCCTTGAGCGCGGTCGGGCTGGAGATCGCGAAGACCGTGAGGGTCTGGGCGATCAGGAAGCTCGAACTCGGCCGACCCAGCGTGATCACGACGGTCGATGCGTCGGTCGCCTTGATCGAGGCAACGTTCGACGCGTCGCCGTAGCCGCCGAAGACCGCGGCCGAGTAGTAGCTGTAGTCCTGGAGCTCGGTCGGGAAGTCCTTCCAGCGCTGGTAGTTGTAGGCCACCGCGTCGGCGTCCACATCCGTGCCGTCGTGGAACTTCACGCCCTGGCGGATCTTGAACGTGTACGTCAGGCCGTCCGGGGAGATCACCCAGCTCTCGGCGAGCGCCGGGACAACCTCTGACGTCGTCCCCGGCTTCAGGGAGACGAGGCCCTCCATGACCTGCTGCATGACGTACGAGCTGTTGCTGTCGTCGATGAGCGCCGGGTCCGTCCGGGTGATGTCACCCGGGAGCGCCACGACGAGGGTGCCGCCATCCTTGGGCTGGTTGCCCTCGGTCGGGGCCGGGGTCGTGCCGGCCGGCGGCTCCGTGGTCAAGCTCGGGGAGGGCGACGCCGCCCCGCCACAGGCCGCAAACACCACGGCCGCGGCGGCGAAGAGTGCGCCGATCCGCAATCGATTCATTCAGTGCTCCTCCAACTAACCCGGCCAGCGGCCGGGGTGACGGGCCTGTCGGACTCCTCGTCCGGGCCCACGGTCGGCGCCCATCGTAGCGAGTCGGCCGTGCGGCGTCACCTCACGAAGCAATACGCGTCACGGATCGCCGAGGTTCGCTCCGCCGCACGAGGCCATCACAGGCGCTCGGCAGGTCCCCCCGAACCAGCCAGGGCACCCGGACCTACAGGGTGAAAATGCGCTGCTGCAGGAGCGCCTCGAGCACGAGATCGGCGAGGATGGCCCGAGCCGGAGCGTAGGCGGCGAGGCCCTCGGCGAGCTTGCGGCTCCCGTCCTCGACCCCCTTGGCATCCCCGGCGGTGATCGAATCGCGCAGGAGCGTCGCCCCCTCGAGCATCAGCGGGAACGCCGTCCGGAGGTGGCCGGCCAGCTCAGCCGTCCTGTCGAAGCCCTCCAGCGGATCGATGGCCGGGATCAGATCCTCGATCACCGGGATGAGGCCGTCGGCAGCGCCCCACAGGGCCGCGACGTCACCGGCCTGGGCCGCGGTGGTCAGGTCGATGCCGGCCTTGGCAATCTCGCCGTCCCCGCCGCCGAGCTTGATGACGGCCAGGACCGCCGTGCCCGGCCAGCGGGACGGCTTTGGACCCGGCGATTCAGCACCACTGGACGAGACCGGCGATGGTGACGCCGTCCCACCGCAGGCAGCCACCATTCCCGCGAGGAGGAGCAGGGCCGCAAACCATGTTCGCCAGGAGCGCGTGCGGTCCGACGGCCGCACCCGGACGCGGGTCATGCCGGAGATGCGATCGCCGTGAACACGCTGGACTGCGACGCCACCGTCTCGGCGACGACGGTCCCGCTGACGTCCTCCGCGAAGTGGCAGGCGACACGATGCCCGGAGTCGAGGACTCGAAGCGCCGGCTCCTCGGCAGTGCAGCGCTCGGGGTTCCCGAGCTTCTCGCGGAGCCAGCAGCGGGTGCTGAAGCGGCAGCCGCCCGGAGGGTTCACCGGTGACGGAACGTCGCCCTTCAGCACCAGACGCTTGCGACGGCGGCGCGGATCGGCTTCCGGGATGGCCGACAGCAGGGCGATCGTGTACGGATGTCGCGCGTTGCGATAGAGCTCCTCCACGGTCCCGAGCTCGACGATCTTGCCGAGATACATCACCCCGACGCGATCGCTGAAGTACTGGACCACGGACAGGTTGTGGCTGATGAACAGGTAGGTCAGGTTGAAGTCCCGACGCAGGTCCAGCAGCAGATTCAGGACCTGGCTCTGGATCGACACATCGAGGGCGGATACGGGCTCGTCGCACACGACGAATTTCGGCTCCAGCGCCAGCGCACGGGCGATCCCGATTCGCTGCCGCTGGCCGCCCGAGAACTCGTGCGGATACCGGCGCGTGTACTCGCGCCGAAGGCCGACCGTCTCCAGCGCATCCTCCACCTTGGTGTCGCGTGTCTTGCGATCCGTGAGGCCCTGGGCGAGGAGCCCTTCGCCGATGATGTCGCTGATCGGCATCCGCGGATTGAGCGAGCCGAACGGGTCCTGGAAGATGATCTGCATCTGCCGCCGAAGCCGACGGAGGTCGTCGGCCGACAGGCCGGTGACATCGGTCCCCCCGAACCGGACATGTCCTGCCGTCGGCTCGATCAGGCGGAGGATCGAGCGTCCGAGCGTCGTCTTGCCACAGCCCGACTCCCCGACGAGGCTGAAGATCTCGCCTGGCTGCACGTCGAAGTCGACGCCGTCAACCGCGTGGACGGTCGCCACCTGGCGCCGGAGGAGGCCGCCGTAGATCGGGAAGTGCTTCTTGAGCCCCTTGACCTCGAGCAGCGGCTCCGCGCCGTTCGATGCCGGCTGGGACGTGGGCGCGATCACGCGCCGCTCCGGGTAGGAGGCGTCATGCTGGTTCTTCCTTCAAGCCCCGCCCGACGAGCATCGCGGCGGCATGGTGGTCGAGTGCCGCGGCCCTGCGGCCGTCGCCGGCGCTACCGTGAAGGTGGCACCTGGCGAGCCGAGGGTTGTCCGATCGGGCAATGGATGACAGGTCCGGCGCGGCTTGCCGGCAGAGGTCCCAGGCGTACGGGCAGCGCGGCTCGAATCGGCACGCCGGGGGCAGGTGGAACGGCGAGGGCACGACGCCCTTGATGACCGACAGCCGGCCACCACGCTTGTCAGCAGTTGGGATCGACTCGAGGAGGCCCATCGTGTACGGCGCCCGTGGCTCGAGGAGGACGTCGTGCACCGTCCCCTGCTCCACGACCTGGCCGGCGTACATGACGATGACGTGATTGACCATCTCGGCGACCACGCCGAGGTCATGCGTGATCAGCAGCAGCGCCGAGCCGGTCCGCTGCTGGATCGTCTTGAGCAGCTCCAGGATCTGCGCCTGGATCGTCACGTCGAGCGCCGTCGTCGGCTCGTCGGCGATGAGCAGCTTCGGCTCGCACGACAGCGCCATCGCGATCATCACACGCTGACGCATGCCGCCGGACATCTCGTGCGGGTACTGCTTGATCCGCGCTGCCGGACTCGGGATGCCGACCAGTCGGATGGACTCGATCGCCCGGTCGCGAGCCTCCCTCTGGTTCGCCTTGAGGTGCAGCCGGACCTGTTCCATGATCTGCTCGCCGATCGTGAGGACGGGATTCAGACTGGTCAGCGGCTCCTGGAAGATCATCGCGATGTCCTTGCCGCGGATCTTGCGCATTGAGTCGAGCGGGATCCGGAGGATCTCCCGACCGTCGAACCAGACCTCCGACTCGGCGCCGATCGTGGCCGGCGGGATGTCCAGGAGACGCATGATCGTCAGCGCGGTGACGCTCTTTCCAGAGCCCGATTCGCCGACGATCCCGAGGGTCTGTCCGCGGC
>JBKJVO010000105.1:0-2635 GCA_046717305.1 Candidatus Limnocylindrales bacterium | reverse complement strand
ACATCCGCGTCCACGACCTCCGCGAGTGGGGCCTCGGGCGCCACCGCAGCGTGGACGACACGCCCTATGGCGGGGGTGCCGGGATGGTCATGCGCCCGGAGCCCGTTGCGGCGGCCCTCGACGCGCTTCGTGGCGCATCGTCCACGGCCATCCTCCTCGACCCGGCCGGCGAGGTCTTTCGCCAGGCGCGAGCCGCGGAGCTTGCGCGCCGGGAGCATCTGATCCTGGTCTGCCCGCGCTATGAGGGCGTGGACGACCGCATTCGCGACCTCGTTGACCTTGAGCTGTCCATCGGCGACTACGTGCTGACCGGTGGGGAGCTTCCGGCGCTCGTCGTCGTGGATGCCGTGATCCGGCTCCTGCCCGGTGCCATCGATGCGGCCTCGACGGTCGAGGAGTCGTTCACGAACGGCCTTCTCGAGTACCCGCAGTACACGCGCCCCGCGACCTTTCGCGGCCGGGGCGTCCCGGATGTCCTCGTGAGCGGCCACCACGAGGCCGTCCGGCGCTGGCGCCTGGAAGCCTCGCTCCGGCGCACGCTTGAACGCCGCCCGGATCTCCTCGCGGATCGTTCCAGGGGCCCGGAGGAGCGGCGGATCCTGGAGGCCATTGCCGGCGAGCCTGACCCAGCGAGCGATCCACCCGGCGGCTGAGAACCCGGGGCTGAGCGCCCGCGGGCCCGTGCTATACTCCGCCGCCGGCCGGAAACGGCCACGCGACCCACGATCCACCGCGCACTGTCGCGCTGCCAACACGACCAGGGAACCACACTGTGAACGTTCTCGACGAGATCGTCGCCGACCAGCTCCGCACAGACCTGCCGGACCTCGCGACCGGTGACACCGTCCGCGTCTACGCCCGCGTCGTCGAGGGCGGCAAGGAGCGGATCCAGGTGTTCGAAGGCACGCTCATGCGGCTGCGTGGCGGCGGGATCACCCGGTCGATCACCGTTCGCAAGATCGCCAGCGGAGTCGGGGTCGAACGGACCTTCAAGATCAACAGCCCCAGGATCGAGAAGATCGACGTCATGCGCCACGGCCAGGCCCGCCGCGCCCAGCTCTACTTCCTCCGCAAGCGGGTCGGGAAAGCCGCCACCCTGCGCGAGCGCCGCGTCAACAACTGACCCGAACCGCAGGGCCCAGCGACGACTGCGACCCCGTCCCGTCCGACGGGGTCGTTTGATTCCCGGGCCGCAGCCGGATCGGCACGGCAGGCGGCCGGAGGGCGGGGTAGGCTAGGGCCCGTGCCGCAGGCCCCTTCCGTCCGCTTCGAGCGCCCGCTCTGGCGATCGGGCGCCATCCGCGTTGCAGGCGTGGACGAAGTCGGCGTGGCGCCGACGTGCGGGGCGGTGGTTGCCGCGGCGGTGATCGTCCGCCCGAACTCGCACCGGATCCCCGGCGTCCGCGATTCAAAGACGCTGTCGGCGTCTCAGCGCGAGCGGCTCGCGCCACTCATCCGGGCCCGGGCGGTGGCCGTCGGCGTCGGTGCCGCCTCCGTCGGTGAGATCGACCGGCTGAACATCTACCATGCGACCCACCTCGCGATGCGGCGCGCGATCGCGCGACTCGGCGGCCACGAGCACGTCCTGGTGGACGGCAACCGGATCGCCGGGTTCGAGGCGCACGTCGGGCCGTACACCGCCATCGTGCATGGTGACGCCCGCTGCTACTCGATTGCGTGCGCGTCGGTCGTCGCCAAGGTTGTCCGCGACCGGATGATGGCGCTTCTTGCCGCCCACTATCCCGGCTATGGCTGGGAGCGCAATCAGGGCTACGCCACGCGCGAGCATCGCGACGCGATCCGACGGCAGGGCCTCACACCGTTTCATCGTCGGAGCTTCCTGGCCCTCCAGCGCACGCTCGCCGGCGATCAGCTGGGCCTTGATCTGTTCGGCGGGCTGGCGATGCCGGGCGACGACGATCCCATCGCCGACGACCTCGTGACGCTGCCTGTCGGGCTGGATGTCTCGGACCTCGTGGTCGACCTCGCCGGCGGCCTCGAGCTGGAGGCGGCCCTGCCGGGCTGACGCGCAGAGATCGGTTGGCTGGTAATCGCCAGATAAGCGGCGGTGCATCGGCGCGGCTCATCCTGTGGACGTGCGAACCGGATCTCAACAAGCGGGTGATGCGGCCGAACGGCTCGTGACGGAGCGGCTCAGTGCCGCGGGGTGGACCATCCTCGGCGTGAACGTGCACGTTGGGCGTGCCGAGCTGGACATCGTGGCCGTCGACCCGACGCCGCCGGCCCGCCTCGTCGTCGTGGAGGTCCGGAACCGCAGGACCCGTGAATTCGGCCTCCCCGAGGAGACCGTGGATGCGGCCAAGCGGACGCGGATCCGCCGCGGCGCGCAGGCGCTCCGCGAACGAGGCATCCTCGCCGACGGCACCGCCGTTCCGACGCTGCCACTCCGGATCGACCTCGTCGTGGTGGAGCCGCCGCGCGAGATCGGCGGGCCCGTGCGCGTCCGCCACCACGTCGCGGCGCTGTAGGCGGGCCGATCGCGGCCGTCCGGCAGGCCGTCCGGCCGCCGCGGAACCCTGTGCTACACTCCGCCCCGCCGCGGACCCTCCGCGACAGGAAACCGCCCGTCGCCAAACGGTGACGGAGCTCACACGCGGACCGTTCCGACCGGGAC
>JBKJVO010000104.1:0-3822 GCA_046717305.1 Candidatus Limnocylindrales bacterium | reverse complement strand
GCTTCGTGGACGAGGCGACCGTGATGGCCTTCGTCGAGCGGATGACACTCGAGGTCACCCGCTCCGTCGTCCCGGAACGGCCGATTCAGGCGGACCCGTTCCCCCGGTTCACGCATGCCGAGGTCATGGAGCGGTACGGCTCGGACAAGCCGGACCTGCGGTTCGGGATGGAGCTCGTGGACCTCGCGCCGGAGCTGGTCGGGTCGGATGGTTCACCGTCATCCGGGTTCCGCGTTTTCGACGAGGCGCTCGCGAACGGTGGTCGTATCAAGGCGATCGTGGCGCCCGGCCTCGGAGACGCACCGCGAAGCAAGATCGATGAGCTCACGGAGACGGCGAAGCGCTTCGGGGCGAAGGGCCTCGTCCACCTCGCAATCGAGGCCGGCGGGTCCGTCCGAGGGCCGATCGTCAAGTTCCTCGGCGACGACCTCGCGGAGCGTCTCGCGGCACGCGCGGGAGCGAACCCGGGCGACCTCATCCTCATCGTTGCGGATGCGGCGGCGGTGACGAACGACGTTCTGGGCCGGCTGCGGGCCGAGCTCGGGACGCGCCTGGCGCTCGCCGATCCCGATGTCCTGGCGTACGCCTGGGTCCACCGCTTCCCGATGTACCAGTGGGACGCGGAGAACGGACGCTGGGACGCGACGCACAACCCGTTCTCCGGGGTGGTCGCGGAGGACGAGGTGCTTCTCGTCACGACATCCGGGGATCCCCAGCAGCCGACCCCGAGTGACCCGGCGGGCCGGGCTCGTGCCCTCCAGTACGACCTGGTGCTGAACGGCTGGGAGCTCGGGGGCGGGTCCGTGCGGATCTGGCGACGTGACCTCCTCGAACGCAGCTTCGCCCTCCAGGGCTACAGCCTGGAGCGGATGCGGAACATGTTCGGGGCGGTGCTCGAGGCGTTCGAGTACGACGCCCCGCCGCATGGCGGGATCGCGCTCGGCATCGACCGCTGGGCCGCGCTCCTCACGAACCAGGCGACGATCCGCGAGGTGATGGCCTTCCCGAAGACCCAGTCGGGAAGCGACCTGATGCTCGAGGCGCCGTCCAGGCCGGATCCTGGCCAGTACGCGGAGCTCGGCCTGAAGTTCGTCGGGGTCCCGGGCAATGCGCCGGCCGCCGCGAGCGAGACGCCGGCCGCCGCGAGCGAGACGCCGGCCTCGTAGGCCGGGCGGGCGCATGGCCGTCCTCGACGCGATCGCGGCCCGGCCACGGACCGCTGCGCTCCTCGGCGCGCTGTGCATCGCGTTCTCCGGGATCTTCTACCGCTACGCGGACGTGTCGCCGTCCACGGTGACGGTGTTCCGGTGCCTGTACGGCCTCCCGATCCTGGCGATGGTCGCGCTGATGGAGCGCCGTCGATACGGCCCGATGCCGCGCCGGACGATCGGGCTCGCGATGGTCGCGGGCGTCTTCTTCGCGGGCGACCAGCTGACCTGGCACCACGCGGTGGACGCCGTCGGGGCAGGACTCGCGACCGTGCTCGGTAATCTCCAGGTGCTCGTCGTGGGCTTCGTCGCCTGGGGGCTCCTCGGGGAACGGCCTCCTCGCCCGGTGATCCTGGCGACACCGGTGGTCCTCGTCGGCGCCGTGCTCATCTCGGGCGTCGTCGGGTCGGGCGCGTACGGCGCGAACCCGCCGCTCGGCGTGGGCCTGGGACTCGTGACCGCGCTCTGCTACGCGGGCTACCTCCTCGTGATCCGGCGCGGATCGCACGACATCCGACGGCCGGCCGGGCCCGTCGCGATCTCAACGGCGTCGACGATGATCGTGGCCGTGCTTGCCGGTGCGGTGGTCGGCGATCTCGACCTCGCGCCGTCATGGCCGAGCCACGGGTGGCTGGCGCTCGTGGGCGTGACCTCGCAGTCGGTCGGCTACCTGCTGATCTCGATGTCGCTGCCGCGGCTGCCGGCGGCGCTCGTCTCGATCATTTTGCTCGTCCAGCCGGTCGCGACCGTGGTTCTGGCGCGCGTCCTGCTCGGGGAAGTCCCGTCCGTCTTCCAGCTCGGCGGGGTGCTCCTGATCATCGGCGGGATCGCGCTCGCGACGATTCCGGTCGGGCGGCTCCGTGACCGGGCGCGCGCCGCGACGACCTGAGCGCCGCGCCGTGGACGGCGCCCTCGCGGTCGGCCGTTGCGCCCGGTTTCCACCGCGTACGACCCCGGATCGTATCTGGGGCGCGGTGCGCCCAAGGAGGTCAGGCCCGGTCGGCCCGAGCGATTGCCGGACCCGCCACGGGCGCGTCGTCCGAGGATGCGGCCATCGGGGCTCCCCACTCATGCGCGTGGGCGCCGGCCGGTTCGGCCGGTCCGTCATACGGCGGGAGCTCCTCGTGCCGCGTCGCGCCATCGATGACGGTGCCCGGATCGCCGAGGTCGATCGTCCGGAGTGCGATCGAGCCCCGCGCCACGAGCGAGGCCAGGAGTTCGTCGGGCATCGCCGTCGGGGCGAGTGAGCGCAGCGCGGCCAGCGAGCCAACCGGCAGGAGCGCGGGCCAGCCCGCGTCGTCCCGATAGATCGGCCGCAGCAGCGTGTCGGGATCCACTCCGTGCGCTTCGATGAGCGAGGTCACGGTTTCCGGGCCGGCCCAGCACAGGCGCGCCGGCCAGATGAGTGCCGCATCCGTCCCGGCGACTTCGCCCATCGCCAGGCCCACGCCGCGCGCGATCTGGGCCACGGGCCCGCCCTCGTTCGGCGCGGGCGCCGCGAGCGTCACCGGGGCGCCGGCGAGGGCCGCGGCGACCTGACCGTCCGGGTCGGACGCAACCACGATGATCGGCATGGCGCCACCCGCCCAGGCCGCGTCGGCGATCCGCCGGACCCGGGCCACGCCGCCCGCGTCAGCCAGCGCGGAATCCGCGGATGCGGCAAGGATGACGGCGGCGACAGTCACTCACCGGATGCTAGCAGGCCGGCTCGGAGCGGCACCTGTGCGACAATCCGCCGGCCCATGACGGACCCTATCCGCTCCACGCTGCCCGGCGCGATCGACGCCGCCATCCTCGCGACGCATGCCGTGACCACGGACGGCACGGTTGCCCGCGACGATCTCCGCGACGTCGCGATCGTCGCCCACGTGGACCACGGCAAGACCACGCTCGTGGATGCGCTGCTCCGCCAGACGGGCACGTTCCGGTCGAACGAGACCCTCGTGGACCGGGTCATGGACTCGATGGACCTCGAGCGCGAGAAGGGGATCACGATCCTGGCCAAGCAGACGACCGTCGATCACGACGGCGTCCGCCTCAACATCGTGGACACGCCGGGGCACGCCGACTTCGGCGGTGAGGTCGAGCGGTCCCTGCTCATGGTGGACAGCGTTCTGCTGCTCGTCGACGCGGCCGAGGGCCCGCTCCCGCAGACGCGCTACGTCCTGCAGAAGGCAATGGCGCGTCGCCTGCCGGTGGTCGTGGCGCTGAACAAGATCGACCGGTCCGATGCCCGGCCGTCCGAGGTCCTCGATGCGGTCTACGAACTGTTCATCAACCTCGGTGCGGACGATGACCAGATCGACTTTCCAGTGATCTACACGAACGCGAAGCTCGGCACGGCGACGCCTGATCTCGCTCAGCCCGGTACGGACCTGCGGCCGCTCCTGGATCTGCTCGTGCGGGTCACGCCACCACCGCGCCACGTCCCCGGCCATCCGCTCCAGCTCCTCGTCACGAACCTGAGCGCCAATGAATACGTCGGGCGCATGGCTGTCGGGCGCATCCGGAACGGCTCCATTCGGGTCGGGCAGCGCATCGTGGTCGTCCGGGAGGAGGCTGACGACACCGCCGGCAGCGTTGAGCCCGGGCGGACGGTGACCCTGTCCGGGAC